>JBKGHI010000389.1:0-5942 GCA_046520405.1 Myxococcus sp. 1LA | reverse complement strand
CCGTGAAGCCCGCCGCCCGTGCGGCGCGCAAGCGCCGGGCGACGGGCTAGCTAGCGCGCCGCGTCCGGCTTGGCGGCGGCGCTCTGTGCCAGGGGCAGCCGGGGCAGCCACGCGATGAACGTCGTGCCCTGGCCCTCGCGGGACGTCACGTCGATGCTCCCCCCGTGGGACTCGACGATGTGCTTCACGATGAAGAGCCCCAGGCCAATGCTGCGCTCCGCGTTGGAGCCGTCCGTCCGTGCCCGCTGGAGCGGACGGAAGAGCCGCTCCCGGGCCTCGGCGGGGATGGGCGGGCCCTCGTTGTGGACGCACACCATGACGCGGGGGGCCTCGCCGTGGACGCGCACCGTCACGCGGGAGTTCGCGGGGCTGTACTGGAGCGCGTTGCCCAGCAGGTTGCTCAGCATCTGCGCCATGCGGTCGGGGTCCCACTCGCCCAGGGCATCCCCGTCCGACTCCACGCGGAACTCCCGCTCCGGGTGGCTCATCCGCAGCTCTTCAATCACCTGCTGCGCCAGGTCGTGCAGGTCCACCGGCCGCCGGTGGACGGGCAGCCCGCCGCCCATGCGCACCTGGGTGAAGTCCAGCAGGTCGCGCGTCATCCGCACCGCGCGCTCCGCCGAGGCCTGGATGCGCAGCACCGAGCGCAGGCTCCGCTCGTTCAGCTCCTCCCTGCGCACCAGCACGGACGCCCCCAGTTGAATCGCGCTGAGCGGGTTGCGCAGGTCATGGCTGACGATGCCGATGAGCTGCTGCTCGAACTCCGCGCGCCGGCGGGCCTCCGCCTCCTGGCGCTTCTGCTCGGACAGCTCGCGCCCGATGGCGGCCATGCCCACCGGCTGGCCGTCCGGGTGTCGGTGAGGGTGGAGATGTTGTAGTGGACGGGGAGGTGCGCGCCCGTCTGGAGGTTGCGCAACCGGAGCTCCCCCTCCCAGCGTCCCTGGGCGGCCACGGTGGGGAGCAGGGTGCCCCGGATGAAGGCCTGGTCCTCCGAGGGGAAGTAGTCCAGGAAGGCGGTACGGCGCGCCGCCTCCAGCCCCTCCACGCCCAGCATCCGCTGCGCGGCCTCGTTGAGATAGGTGACGCGGCCCTCGGGGTCCGCGATGCCAATCGGGTCGGGGCTCTGCTCCACCACGACGGCCAGCGCCTGCCGGGATTGCTCGGCCTGGCGTTGCTCCTCGCGCGCCCGGGCCACGGCGAGGTTGCCCTCCACGCGCGCCAGCAGCTCCCGCGCGGAGAAGGGCTTCACCAGGTAGTCATTGGCTCCGGCCTCCAGCCCCTCCACGGTGGCCTCCTCCCCCGCGCGGGCGGACAGGAGGATGACGGGGAGGTCCGCCGTGAGCGGTGACGCCCGCAGCGCGCGCAGCAGCCCGAAGCCATCCAGCCCCGGCATCATCACGTCGCTGAGCACCAGGTCCGGCCGGCGGGCCCGCACCGCCTCCAGCGCGGTGAGGCCATGGGTGGCCGTCTCCACCGTGTAGCGCCCGCTCAGCAGTCGCTGGACGTAGTCCCGCATGTCCGCGTTGTCGTCCACCAGGAGCACCGTGCCTCGGGTCTGGGCCGGTCGCGCGGCGCCGCGGATGGCGGCGGTGTCCTCGGCGGTGGAGAAGACGGCCGGCGGCGGCCGGGCGTCGAGCCAGGCCTCCGCCTCGCTGACGAAGGCCGGGAGGCTGGTGCCATGGCGCGGCTCCTCCGCGGTCGTCAGGTGCTCGGCCGGCAGGTGCGCGTTGCCGCGCGGCAGCCGGACGGTGAAGGTGCTGCCCTGGCCCTCGACGCTGCGGACGGAGAGGCTTCCCCCGTGCAGCTTCACCAGCTCCTGCACCAGGGCCAGGCCAATGCCGCTGCCCTCGTAGCTCCGGCTCCGGGCGCCTTGCACGCGGTGGAAGCGCTCGAAGATGCGGGGCAGCTCCGCTTCGGGAATGCCGGTGCCGGTGTCCGTCACCGATACCTCCACCCCGCCGTCATTCGCCGCGCAGCCGACGCGAATCTCCCCCGTGAAGGTGAACTTGAAGGCGTTGGAGAGCAGGTTGAGGATGACCTTCTCCCACAGCTCCCGGTCCACCCAGACGCGCTCCGATTGCGGCTGGCACGACACGACGAGCTTCAGGCCGGCCCGCTCCACCGTGGAACGGAAGGCGCTGGCCAGGTCCGCGGTGAGCGCGCCCAGGTCCGTGGGCGCGAAGGCGGCTCGTGTCCGGCCCGCCTCGATGCGGGAGAAATCCAGCAGCGTGTTGACCAGCTTGAGCAGCCGCAGGCCGTTGCGGTGCACCGTCTCCTGGCGTTGGCGTTGGCGTGGGCCCAGCGGCTCCCCGGCGTCCTGGAGGCCGTCCTCCACGGGCCCCAGCATCAGCGTCAGCGGCGTGCGGAACTCGTGGGACACGTTGCTGAAGAAGGCCGTCTTGGCGCGGTCCAGCGCGGCCAGCGCCTCCGCCCGCTGACGCTCCTCCTGGCGGGCTCGCGCGGTGGCCACCGCCGTCGCCACGCTGCTGGCCACCAGCTCCAGGAAGCGGAGGTACGTGTCATCCAGCGCCCGGCGCGGGCTGATGCCCAGCACCAGGAAGCCCAGGGGCCGGTCGTGTCCGGGCCGGGGCATGGGCAGCGCCAGCACCGACGTGGTCGCCTCCGGCCAGGGGCCGCCTGGCAGGGGCCCCAGCGCCTCGGGAATCCGCTTCAGCCGCAGCGTCTCCCCGGTGCGCGCCACGTGGGCCAGCGGCCAGGTCTCCGCTTCGGCGGCATCGTCGTCCAGGGGGACCTCGGACGGGGCCGCGCGGCCATCAATGGGCACGCCGCTGGTGGCCACCAGGCGCGCCGTCTTCTCCGCGGCGTCGGTGAGGTACAGCAGCGCCACGGGGACGTCGTTCGGATTGCCGGCGAGCACGCGCGCCGCTTCACGGCAGGTGGCCTCCGGCGTCTCCTGTCCCAGGGACGACACGCCCAGCGCGGACAGCGTGCGCAGCCGCCGCTCGTTGAGCACGCGCTCGGTCGTCTCCATGAGGGCGGCGAAGATGCCGCCCACGCCACCGGACTCGTCGCGGATGGGGCTGTGGCTGTAGGAGAAGTAGCACTCCTCCACGTAGCCGTTGCGGTCCAACGGCATCATCAGGTCCTCCACGCGGATGGGCTCTCCGGTGGCCTGGATGCGCTCCCAGCCGGGGGCGAGCATGGTGCCCCACACCTCCGGCCAGGTGACGGCGGCCTCCTGCCCCAGCGCGGCGGGGTGCTTCGTCGCGCCGCAGATGGGCCGGTAGGCGTCGTTGTACATCTGCACGTGCCTGGGCCCCCACGCCAGGTAGAGCGGGTAGTTGGACGCCAGCACGATTCCCACCGTGGTGCGCAGGGACTGCGGCCACGTCTCCACGGGCCCCAGGGACGTCTTCGCCCAGTCCACCTGTCGCAGCAGCGCGCCACACTCGCCGCCGCCCCGCAGCACCTCCTCCACTGCCTTGGAGTCCGTCATGACGCCTGTTCTCGCAGCGCGTTCACGCCAGGCACCTGGCGGGGCAGGCGCACCGTGAAGGTGGCGCCCTGGCCCAGGGTGCTTCGTGCGTCGATGGTGCCGCCCATGGCCCGTACGTTCTGCCGCGTGACGTACAGCCCCAGCCCCAGCCCGCCGTAGTGCCGCTCGGAGACGGCGCGCTCGAACTTCTCGAAGATGCGGTCCAGGGACTCGGGGGGGATGCCAATGCCCTCGTCACGCACGGTGAGCCAGGCGTGCTCCGCCTCCTTGCCGGACTGGATGTGGATGGGGTGGCCCACGCCGTACTTGAGCGCGTTGGACAGCAGGTTGGACACCGCCTGCTCCAGCCGCTCCCGGTCCCACAGGCCCACCACCTCCTCGTCCAGCGCCGCCTGGATGGGCGTCCCGGTGCGCTGCGACTCGCCCTCGAAGCGCGACGCCACCTCGCGGATGAGCGCGCCCAGGTCCACCGGCTCCAGCTCCAGCCGCAGCTGGCCGCCACTGATGAGCGTCACGTCGAGCAGCTCGCCCACCAGCGTGGACAGCCGCTTCACCTGCCGCTGCATGACCGCCAGGTCCGCCGGCAGTCGCTCCAGCAGCTCCGGCCCGCGCCCCTCCTGCGTCGCCCGCGCCAGCGTCTGCAACTTCAGGTTGAGCGGCGTCAGCGGCGTCTTCAGCTCATGGCTGGCCACGGCGAGGAACTCGTCTCGCAGCCGGATGGCCTCGTCCATGGCGGTCAGGAGCCGCTCACGCTCCTGTTCCACCTGCTTGCGCTCGGAGATGTCGATGACCGACCCGATGTAGCCCAGGAACTCGCCCCCCGGCCCGAAGCGGGGGCTGGCCGAGTCGATGGCCCACCGATACTCACCGTCCTTGCGCCGCAGCCGGTAGTCGAGCCGGAAGGGGCTGCGCCGCGCGTTGGCGGCCAGGAACACCGCCCCGGACGGCTCGGCGTCGTCGGGGTGCACGGCCCGCAGCCAGCCGAAGCCCAGGCCCTCCGCCTCCGTCTGCCCGGTGAACTCGTACCAGCTCCGGCTGAGGTAGAGGCAGCGGCCGGTGGCGTCCGTCACCCACAGCATCACCGGGGCGTGGTCCGCCATGTTCCGGAAGCGGGCCTCGCTCTCCTGGAGCGCTCGCTGGGACGCCTTCTGGGCGGTGACCTCCCGCATGGTGACGAACACCCGGTCGCTGCGCTCCTTCGACGGACGGGTCAGCGTGAGCGTCACGTCGATGCGGTTGCCCGCCATCGTCTGGAGCACCGTCTCCAGCTCCAGGCGCGTGCCGCCCTCCCAGAACATGAGGAGCTCGGCGATGAAGGACTGCGCCGTCTCCGGGACGAAGACGCGGGACAGGGGGCCCACCACCTCGTCCCGGCTGGGCGCCTCCAGCAGGCGCACCGTGGCGTGATTCACGTCCAGGACCTTCACCCACCCCGCGGCTTTCAGGACGAAGTCGGGATTCTCCGCGAGCCATGGGCGCAAATCCTCCACGCCGGAGGCACGCAGCGTGTCGAGCGCGGCCGTTACGGCGGTGAAGTCCTCCACCCAGAGGGACACGTCCACGCCGTTGAAGAGCTCCTCCCCATCCAAATGTGCCTCCTCCATGCCCCGCTCGGGTGGATGAGTTAACAGCGCGGACGCGTCCGCCGCGTCACAAAGATTCTGGAGTCGCCAGGAGTCAACGAACAGGCGTTCTCCTGGGACAAGGGGTCGTTCGCCTTCCTGGTGGACGGGTGACGGCCGCCCGCTCCGATGCCCGCCCTGCGTGTGCAACCTTCATTTGGAAACGCGGCGCCTTCTGGTGAGAATGCAGGGGCGGGGCCGACAACACAGATGGGGACGCGGATGCGCAAGCTGGCGTTGCTGGTGCTCGTAGGGCTGTGGCTGGGCTGTCGTGCGGAGGGGACTGACCCCACGGAAGGCACACAGGAGTGCCTGGCGTCCGAGCAGCCCACGTGCTGCGAGGGATGTGGAGACATCCTGTCGCCGCCCGTGTGTACGGAAGGGCGCTGGAGTTGCCCGGCGGGCTCGACGGACCAGCAGCAGTGTCCGAACGCCTTCTGCTCGCCGCCCGTGCATCCCCAGGCGACGTACACGTACCCCGGGTGCGCCAACGAGGACTACAACTGCCCGCGCCTGAAGACGGTGTACTGCGCGTTGGAGAGCCTGCGCACGGAGCGCGACAACTGCGAGCAGGACAGTGACTGCGTGGCCGTCACCGTCAACGGCCGGTGCACGGGCTATGGGGAGTGCCCCCCGGCCATGGTGAACGCCGCCAGCAGCGCGGAGTTCGCGACGCGGGCGGCCGAGGAGGTGCTTCGCTACTGCACCGAGTCTCCCATCTGCTCCAGCATTGGCCAGTGCGCCTTCCCCTCCTTCGTGCCCCGTTGCAGGCAGGGGCACTGCGTGGCGGAGCCTGGCGACGCCGGTTCCTAGAGCGCCGATCAGGTTACAGCGAGGGAGCAGGCAAGCGGCAGGGGAGCGAC
>JBKGHI010000388.1:0-5965 GCA_046520405.1 Myxococcus sp. 1LA | reverse complement strand
CCTGGAGGCGGGGGCGCGGCTCCGGTCCAACCTCGGGCTATTCGCCTTCGGTGAGTCCACCGCACGTGAGCGGATGGCCGGCGTCGGGGCTCGGTTCACGTTCGGTTGGTGAAGCGCCGCGGCCCGCTCTTAGGCAACTGGGGCGGGCCGCTGCGTCTCGTGGCACATCGGAGGGTCGCTCTGCCCCCTCCCTGAAGGGCAGGGTTCGTGCTGGCCCACACGCCGTTACCTGCCTGTGCAGCGGGGCGTAGCAATGACAACCCACCCCGCAGGGTGGCTTTAATGTTTGTTTGGAAGAACCTCGACGCTCGGACGCGCGACCTCATGGAGCAGGAGGCCAAGAGCGATAATGCTGCTGGGACGCTCTATTATGGAAGGGCATCTTCCCACGCACCTGTCCTGGAACCAATGGACAGCCATGCGACGGATGGCGGGGTGCAGCGAGTCCCCGCGTCTATGGATGTCCGAGCTGCGGCTCGTGAAGCGACGCCACTTTCAATGCAGAAATGGCCGGGCGCGGCTTCGAATCTTCAGTCCGCGAGGCGCCAGGCCTCGACCCGTCCGATGGCGGCGCGGTAGCTTCGGCCGCCACGAAGGGGGCGTCATGAAGAGGTGGATGGTGGTTGCGCTCGGAGTCGCTGGCCTCCTCGTCGGAGTGGCCGTGTCCGTTGCGCGGCTTCGCTCTCCGGCCCCGTCTCCGATTGAAGCCCGCCCGGAGTGCTGGGCGAAGGTGGGTCCACAGGTGCAGGGAAGGTGCGCGCCTCCCGCCAGACCTCACGAGGGCAACTGCTACATTGCTCGCTGGGGTCATGACTGCGGGATGACGTACTGACTGCCTGACCTCTCCAGCCAGCTCCACCTCGCCAGGGCATGCGCTACCGTCAGCTGCCGCCTGGGAACCTTGGGCGCGGGTAGCGGCGAGGCCACCCGCGCCCTCACGTCAAACGAGTGCTACTGGATGGTGTAGGCCACCGTGCCGCTGCAGGAGCCGGTGGAGTAGCAGCCCGCGCGCATCTGATACTGGCCCGCCGTGGACGCGGTGAAGGTCACCAGGGACAAGAGGCTGCAGCTGTCGTCGTTGGCGGCGACCTGGGTGTTCGTCGCCGCGTTGTACAGGCGCAGGTAGGTGTCACCAGTGCCAGTGGCCTGCGGCAGCGAGCAGGTGCCGAAGGTCAGCGTCTGGCCCGCGGCCAGCGTCACGTTGACGTTGGTGGTGTTCTGCTGGGCGCTGTTGGTATTGGAGGCCGTGAACGTGAAGGTCTCGACCGGCGGGGGCGGAGGCGGCGGCTCGTAACCTTCACACAGACGCTCGCTGGTCGCGACCGCGCAGTACGCATCGATGGCGGGACGCGCGTAGGTGATGGACTCGCCGCCGCAGCCCGTGTCGGTGCACTGGTTCACGACGTTGCAGTTGCCCCGGCTGACGTAGTCCGTCACGCCGCGGACCAGGATGCCCGCCACCGTGAAGCCGTTGTTCTCATAGACGCCCGAGCCCGAGTTGCCACCAAACGTGTCCGTGTTGGCGACGAAGTAGTCCAGCGTGGACGCGCGGTTGGTGCGCACCCAGCCGCCGTCGTCGATCTTGAACGGGATGCCGCTGCCGGAGCCAATCACGGACACGCCCGTGTTCAACGGCAGGGCGGTGTTGCCCGGACGGATGGGTGCCGGCTCGAAGCGCGGGGTCGCCGGACGGTCCAGCCGGACCACGGCGTAGTCCAGGTTGCGGCCGTTCACCGTGCTCTGCTGGCGCGCGACGATGGACGCACAGGCGAACACGTCAGCCGTGGTCACCGTGTGAAGCGCCGTGGCCGACGTGCGGTAGTAATTGAAGACGAAGCGCGTGTTCGCGCAGGCGGACGCACTGGTGATGCAGTGACCCGCGGTGAGCACCAGGTCGTCATCGATGAGCGTTCCCGAGCAGAAGGCCGCGGTCGGGTCATCGAGGAAACGCTGGTCGGAGCAGAGGTTGTAAGCGGTCCGTAGCGGGGACGCATTGAAGGTGACGTCGTTGGGGTTGGAGGTGTTGATGTCGGAGGGCGACATCAATGCCACGGTGGACTTCTCGGCACGGTCACGCAGCGCGGACGCCGGATAGGCGTAGACGTCCGTGCGGTGGTCGTCGCCGTAGACGACAGGCTGCTCCTGCGTGCCCGGCTCGGGCGACTTCTCCCCAGGGAGCTCTCCTTCGGGGGGAGGACTGCATGCGGCGAGGGAGAGGGTACACAACAGCGCGCCGAACAGCTTTCTGCGAGAGGCGGTACGGGTGATGCGCATGGGCGACCACTCCTGGCGATGAGTGCCCGCCGGAAGGGACGGGCAATGGCACCCTATGATCGGAATTGGACTTATTTCCTGCGACTCCAGTACGACAGGGATTCCACTTATATCCGGCGTCAAGCGCCCTTCCGTTTCAGCCTCCCGGATGGGTCTCACTCCGAACCCCAGAACCTCGAAGCCCTTGAGCCCGCCATGAACATCGTCATCACAGGTGCCAACCGGGGCATCGGCCTCGAACTGGTTCGGCAGTGGCCTTCGCACCGATGCGCAGGCGCCAGAGGCGGGCACTCCCTCCCGCTTCGACCTCTTCCTGTTCGAACTCAGCCCCCGCATTGCTGAATAAGTCCGGAGACGCATGTCGAACCTGCGCTACTTCCAGCGCGAGCGAAACATCCTTCAGGAAAGGTCGTAGCGTAGCGACATGGACACCATCCAACGGATGACCACCCTCGCGGCCAACGCGATGAAGCCGCTCGCCAAGGCGGGCGGATTCAAGAAGAAGGAGCTGACCTGGCGTCGCCGCCACGGGGAGACGACCCAGGTCCTCAATGTTCAGCGCTCGCACGGGAACACCTCAAGCGAGGCCCGTTTCTACGTGAATGTGGGCATCGCCTTCGACGCACTCTTTCGACTGGAGGAGCAGGCCATCCCGGACGCTCCCCGTGAGCACGAGTGCCATTTCCGCGCGCGCTTGGAGCAGCTCGACGCCAAGGCGCCCGCGGTGTGGGTGGTGGGCTCAACTACCAATGAGTCGGCGCTCACGGTACGGCTCGCGAAGCACCTCGCACGGGCTGTCGCGTTCTTCGACACGGTGGAGGGGCCCGCGACGCTCTTGCAGCAACAGCGGCTGGACCACGGCGCGGAACTCTTCCTGCGCGCGCAGCTCCGCTACGTCTTGGATGACGCCAGTGGGGCGCTCGCCGATGTGCGTCAGGGCGTGGCGTTCTTCTCTGACCGAGGCCTGACGTTGGAGCGACAGCTGCACATGCTCCATTTGTCACCGCTGCTGTCTTCGGGCGCCGAGACGTAGAGGGGACACGGACGCCATCGCTCGACTCAGCGTGGGATTGAGGCGGAGTGGGCGTCCAGTGCTGTGCGGCATCCTCGAAGCGGGAGAACGTGTCGGGGCCGACGTGGCGGGACCAGAGACACTCCACCCGGCCATGGTGGCAACGCACGTAGACGCCCGTGCGCCGGGCCAGTACCTCGCGAACGGATTGGGGGAGATGGACCTGGACCCAGCCTGTCGGGTCGTGGATTTCGAAGGCGTGTTCGAACGACGGAGCCTCGTCTTGCCCCGGTGTCGCGAGGCGTAGGGTGAGCGCCTTCTTCCTGGGGTGGATGTGGAAGCTGACCGAGGTCGCGACCTCGGCGCGCACGCGCCAGTCGTCGAGGTAATCCAGCCCGGGCCCTCGGTCGTCCAGGGGCACTCTCGAATTTGAGGACCAGTGGGGCCTCGCTGGGAATGGAGGCCTCGATTCCGTCTCGCGCCTGCCTGAATCGCTTTCGGCGGGCACGGCCCCAGACGATGACATAGCTCCCCGCCGCGAGCAGGAGAGGGCCTGGCAGGAAGGCCTGCAACCCCAGGGGGGGCTGCCCTTCCGGTGATGCGCTTGCCGTGAACGGGGGCTGGTTCCGTGCCGAGGTTGCTCATCCTGACAGCAGGATCCAACGGTGAGCGGCCGTCTTGCGTCCGGAACTCACTGCCGCCACGCAATGATTCTCAGGGGCGACTCTCGAGGCAATGGGGCGCGCAGCGAGGTTGAGCTGCGATGGCTTCGTTCGGGGTAGCGTGGGGGCATGCGCCGCGGACTCCTGTCCCTCTCTTCGTTGTTGCTGCTCGTGGTGGGTTGCCGCCACGCGAATCTCCCAGACCTGCCCGCCAGCCATGGGGCCCTGTCCATGGCCATGGACCGCTACGCGAATGACCGCGAGTCGTCCTTCGAGAACTACACGCCCACGCCCACCAGCATCTTCCAGGAAGAGTCCCAGGTGCTCGTGGAGCCCGAACGGGCTCTGTCTATCTATCAGGATGCCTCTTCGGTGCTGGGGGGCGCGCCCACGGAGCAGCAGGTCCGCGATGCCGCGGATGACCTCAAGGGCGCGTGCATGGCTGGCCTGATGGAGGCTTGCGCCTTCCTTCGCGAGCGCTTTGAACAGCCCCGTCCGAGCAACTCCGCGAGCATTCACTATCCCGAGGAACTGCTCCTGAAGCAGCTCTATACAGTGGGAGTGATTCGCTGTCGGCTTGGCGTGAGCGGTGCCCTCCGGGATTGCGTGGTGCTTGAGCGCGGAGCGAAGGGCGTCGTGGAGTCGCTGCTCGCATACGCAGCCGAGGTTCGGTTTCACCCCGCCACGTTGGCGGGTCAGGCCATCGAGCTGCCGCTCACCCTGTCCGTTCAGTTCGCTCCCGCGCGGAGGGATGCCCCCATGACGAAGGTGCTTGATCCCCGGCTGCGGTTCAAATGGGCACAGGCCCGGGTGACGGACGCACCGGAAAGCCCGTTGGCATGGGAGAACCTCGCCATTCTGCTCGCGAAGCAGGAGTCCGAGGTTCGCGAGTACCGGGAGGCGCTGCGCCGCTTCCAGTCGCTCGCGCCCGCGTCCTGGTGGGCCGCCAACGAAGTGGCCTGGCTTCATGTCCAGGAGGGCCGGTACGCGGACGCCGCGCCGCTGGTGAAGCGCGCGCGTGCCATCGCGTTCGACAACCCCTACGTCCTGGAGACGTCCGCGGCGGTGTTGGCCGGGATGCATCAGTGCGACCAGGCCGTGACGGAGCAGCGCCGAGCAGTGGAGAAGCTGTCACCGGAATGGCCCGCTCCGGAGCGTGAGCGCTTCATGCAAACGCTGGAGCGCTACCAGCGAGGGTGCACGGCGGCGAACGCTGTCTCCGCCTCGGCGCCGGGGCATTGAAGTCCCGCAGGTGCCCGGCTGTGCAGCACACTCACGGTCAGCGCAGTGCTGTCATGTGGGACGACAGGCCCGGGCCCCGTCACGATGGGGCCCGGGCAGGTCCGACTCGCACTCAGGCGTGTCGGACCGCGGTTACTGCCTGTGCTTCAAGGTGTTGAGCGAGGGGCAGTAGGTGGCGTACCCGTGCCCGTTGATGGCGCCATACTCGTAGACGCCATTCACGGTGAAGGCGACGAAGTGCGACTCGGGGAAGCTCCCGTCCCGAAGGCAGGTGGGGCAGAGCGAAGCTGCCACGGGCGAGAAGGTGAGGTTCGTGGTGTGGAGGAACCACGCCGTGGTGAGCACGCCCTCGAAGTCGATCAGCGTGGCTCGCGGTTCGCCCGGCAGGGAGCCCACCTGTGGCGTGGCGTCCACCGGGACCTGCACTGAGTAGACATTGACAAGCTGAGGCGGGAGGGGGGAGTCCTCCGCCGGGCACTCATTGGGTGCGCCGTTGTTGAGCTCGATCCACAGTTCCCACGGATCCCCCGGGTTCTCCGGCTCCTCGTAGCCAAAGTAGGCGCTGGTCAGCACGCGCTGGTTCCCGTTCATCTGGATCGTGATGTCGGTCTGCTGGCACTCGCCCTCGCAGACGGTGAACGGATCGGGCTCGGTGCCAGCGTCAGGGTCAGAGCCCGCGTCGGGGGCGCTGCCTGCATCGAGGTCAGAGCCCGCGTCAGGGGCGCTGCCTGCGTCGATGTCAGAGCCCGCGTCGGGGGCGCTGCCTGCATCGAGG
>JBKGHI010000387.1:0-6024 GCA_046520405.1 Myxococcus sp. 1LA | reverse complement strand
CCGGCGTCTCTCGTCCGGTCTCGCTCCCAACCCCATTACCGCTACACACTCCTAGGCGCGCCAATGCGCAAGAGCGGTGCTTCAAGCGACCCGGCACGCCTGTTCGAATGAAAGGCGGGGGTTCCTGGGGAAGAGCTGCGACGCATCGCCGTAGCCCAGGTTCAGCAGCAGGAGGCTCCGCCACTTTCCGTTGGGAAAGAACGCTGCATCCACTCCCGCCGGGTCAAACCCACCGAGCGGTCCCACATCGAGGCCAAGCGCCCGCGCGGCCAGAATCACGTAACCCGCGCCGAGGAGCGCGCTCTGCTCCGCCATCCTATTTCGGCCTTCTTCGGGATAGCCCGCCATGACGTCCCGCATCTCCGGGCGCGCGGGGAACAACTGCGGCATGAACTCGTAGAACGCAGTGTCGTAGGCCACGATGGCCGTCACAGGCGCGGTGCGGACCTTGTCGAAGTTGAGCGGAAGCACCGCCGGGAGGAGCTTCGCCTTCGCGTCAGCGCTCTTCACGAACACCACTCGCATCGGGTGGGCGTTCGCGCTCGTGGGTCCCATCCGCGCGAGGTCGTAGACCTGCGCCAGGAGCACATCGTCAACAGGGCGGTCGAGCCAGGCATTGTGCGTACGTGCATCACGGAAGAGGAGCGAAAGCTCCTCTGAACGGGCTTCGGACATGGCTTCACCTTCTTGGCGCGCGCGACGGCTCTCTGGATGGAGCGGGCGATGCGCGCGCAACGTGATTGGCCTTTAAATACGGAACGCGCTATGGACGCTCAATGCCACCTCGTCCGAATAAAGTATCCAGTCGTCCTGTCACGCTGGACTTCGAGGACCCACGCGGAGACGCCCTGGCGGACGTGCTGGGCGTCTCTCTCCTGCGCAACGCGCTCTACAAGCGCATCGAGGCGCGGGCTCCGTGGGGGATTCGCCTCCGGACACACGAGCGAGCGGTGTTCTACCTCATCGCTCGTGGGGCAGGCCGGCTCGAGGTCGAAGGAGAGCCTCCACTCGACCTCTCCGTTGGGGACGCGGCCTTCCTCCCTCACGGGACGGAACACGTCCTGCGCGATGCCCTGACGACCACGCCGCTCGATGCCCACGACGGCAGACGCTGCACCGAGCCGGGTCCAAGGCAGCTCGGAGGCGACGGTGCGCCGACCTCCATCCTCACGGGCTTCTTCGACCTCGGTGGGCGTCCACCCTCGCTGCTCGCCAGCCTGCCACGGGTGGTCGCGCTGAGCCCGAACGACCGGGGGACGGCGCCGTGGGTTTCAGCCACGCTCCAGCTTCTCCTGTCTGAAGCGGCCAACCCCGGACCGGCGAGCATGCTCGTACTCCAGCGACTCGCGGACGTGTTGTTCGTCCAGGCCCTGCGCTCGCTCGTCACCAGCGGCGGGCCGCCAGGGCACACGTGCAAACACCCCGGCATCGCGGCCCTGGGCGATGACGCCATTCGCGAGGCGCTCGGCCTCATCCATCAACGGCCCGGAGAGACCTGGACGGTCGCCTCGCTCGGGTCGCGCGTGGGCCTCTCTCGCTCCACCTTCGCGGCGCGGTTCACCGAGCTCGTCGGTGAACCCCCACTCGAATACATCGCCCGGTGGCGAATTACCCGCGCGGCTGAGTTCCTGCGCGACACCGACCTGGCCATTGACGACATCGCCGCACGCGTGGGCTACGAAAGTGTCCCCTCCTTCAGCCGCGCCTTCGTGCGCTTCCGCGGAGAGCGCCCCGGAGCCTATCGAAAGAGCTCGCGCGAACGTGTCCGCCTCGACACCGAACCCATGCAGGACTGAGCGGCGCGCCCGCGCCACAATCACGGCCCATGAAGCAGGTCGCGCACCGTGCGCTGTCAGGGATGAATTTCCGAGGCGTCCATTTCGCCAAGAAAGGGGAGTGATGCCATGACGATGATTTCGCGGAAGTATCCGAAGAGCGCCCAGTATCCCAGCAACCCGTGGTTCAACATCGACGCGGCCCCGTCCCTTTGCGGCGGTCTCCGTGCGAATTCCAAGAGTCCGCCCGACTCCCGCTGACGCACGCGCCCCTCATCCGGACGCGTCATGCTCCGCGGAGGCCGGGCTCCCCTCAGGGAACCCGGCCTTTTGTCGTTCCGGGCTCCCAGCGTCCCCAATCACAAACAACTTCATCACCTGGGTGTAGCTCAGTCTGGCCAGAGCGCACGATTCGGATCCGTGAGGCCGCAGGTTCAAATCCTGCCACCCAGACATCACGCCTCCGTAGCTCATTGGTCGAGCACCCGCCTCTTAAGCGGGTGGCGAGGGTTCGACTCCCTCCGGAGGTATCGCATTCCCCGGTAGCTCAATTGGCAGAGCACGCGGCTGTTAACCGCGGGGCCGAGGGTTCGAATCCCTCCTGGGGAGCTGAAGCTTGCCGATCTGGCGTAGGCGGTCCGCGCGCCTGTTTGAAGCACAGGAGGACCCGGTTCGACTCCGGGGGTCGGCACTTCTAGCAGCACGTCGTCCGCACATAGGCCGCGCTTTGGGAGCAGCTTGGAATCCAAATCCGCGCATGCAGGGTTCGATTCCCTGGCGGCCTGCTCTCGTCACAGATGGGTACGTAGCTCAAGGGGAGAGCACTCGGCTTGCACCCGAGGGATCCGGGTTCGAATCCCGGCGAATCCACTTCAACCCAAGAGGCTCCGTGTCATGGAGACGCTGGTCCTGAGTCAGTCGTTCGAACCTGTCGCACGTGTTCCCTGGCAACGCGCGGTGATGCTCATCTTCCAGGGCAAGGTTGAAGTGGTCGAGGAGTACGAGGACCGCGTGGTGCGGTCCGTGACGGTGGAGATTCGCATGCCCTCCGTCATCCGCTTCATCCGCGGCCTGCGCCGGCGCCCCAAGGGCGTGAAGTTCAGCCGGGAGAACGTCTACCTGCGGGACCACTGCCGCTGCCAGTACTGCGGCATCAAGGTGACGCGCCCGGAGGCCACGTATGACCACGTCCTGCCGCGCGCGCAGGGTGGCAAGACGAGCTGGGAGAACATCGTCATCGCGTGCGTGCCCTGCAATCAGAAGAAGGGCAACCGGACGCCGGAGCAGGCCCGCATGGCCCTGCGCACGGCGCCCACGAAGCCGAAGAAGGTGCCCGAGGCGATGCACCTGACGTTCCTGTTCGAGAAGGGCATGCCCATGTCGTGGGCGAAGTTCCTCAGGGATGTCGCCTACTGGCACGTGGAACTGCAGGAGTAAGGCCGTGGGGGAAAGGGGAGCCACCCGAGGTGGCTTCCGCCTCCTGAGTGTTCCGCCCAGGGGGTGGATGCATTCGGAGGTCCGGGAGTCCGCCAGAGGCGGCTCCCACCCCGACAGCCGCCCCGCGCGCCAGCAGGCGGGACGTCGCTGCTGGCTGTTTTTCTGGAAGCTGAACTGGCGATGGCGCCAGGCCCCGTTGCTACCGGGTGCGAGCCGGTCCTCCGGCCTGAGGTTCGAGTCCTCCGGCTTCCGCTTGAGACTGTACGCGGCGCGACGTGAGGCGACACCGGCACGCAGCATGGCAGCGCCCCTGGCCATTCCTACGCTCCCGCCACCAGGCCCCCCCGGCCAGGCAAGGGGCGTACACATGAAGCATGCACGGATGGGACGTTGGGTGACGGTGGGAGGGCTCCTCCTGGGTATCTCGGTCGCGGTCGGCGTTGGGTGCGACTCGGATGGAGCCTCCGCGAAGGAGCCGCTCGGAGGAGAGCAGGCCCATGCTCCCGTGGGCCCCGAGGACCAGGAGCGCATCGACATCGGGCTGAGAATCTCGCCCGTGCCCTTGAAGCTGGACGGCCTGGACCGGAGCCTGGTGGGCCTGGGGAGCTACATCCTGAATGCCCAGGCGGGCTGCAGCGACTGCCACACCCAGCCGGGCTATGCCCCCGGAGGCGACCCGTTCCAGGGCCAGCCCGAGCAGATCAACACGGCGAACTTCCTCGCGGGAGGACGGCCCTTCGGTCCCGGCATCGTCTCCTCCAACATCACCCCAGACGCGCAGGGCCTCCCGGGCGGAATGACCTACGAGGCGTTCCTGGCGCTGATGCGAACGGGCCGTGAACACGGTGCCATCGTTCCGGTGATGCCCTGGCCCATCTACGCGAAGATGCGCGACCAGGACCTGAAGGCCCTCTACGAATACCTCCGCGCCATTCCGCCGGCCCAGCCCGGCATGGCCCCGGCGCCAGCCCCCTGAGCGGGGGCTCACGGCCGCCCCACTCCTCGTGGCATGCATTTGACCGGGATTGTGCGCTCACCTCGGCGGTTCAGCGGGGTTAGAGTGCGCACCGGCGAGGGGGCGGCTGAAAAGACATGGCGACGAGGAAAAGCGAGGACCAGGAGCGGCTCATCGACCGCGACCTCACCGCGCTGGCGCGGGAGGGGAAACTGCCGGCCGCGCATGGCGTGGATGCCGCGGTGACGGAGGTGCTTGGCCTGCTCACGCGGGGCGGCAAGCACCCGCTGCTGTCCGGTGAGGCCGGCGTGGGGAAGAGCGCCCTCGTGCAGGAGGTGGCGCGGCGCATCGCAGAAGGCCGCGTGGACGCCGACCTGGCGAACGCGCGCGTGGTGGAGGTCTCCGTCGCCAACATCCTGGCGCGCAGCACCCAGCGTCAGGCGGCGGAGAGCTTCGAGGAGCTGCTGGCCTACCTGTCCCGGCACCCCCGCCCCATCGTCTACATCCGGGACCTGCCCGCGGCCCTCGGAGGCCCCCTGGCCCCCGTTGCCGTGCGCGGGCTGCGCACCGTCGGCCTGCGCTTCATCTTCGAAACGGAGCCCAAGCGCGTGCAGGAGCTGCTTCGCTCCGACGAAGCACTCGCCGAACGGCTCCACCTGCTGCCCCTGCATGAGCCCCCGCCGGAGAAGGCCCGCTGGGTGCTCGGCCGCGTGGCGGAGGAGCTGGAGCGCGAGCTGAGGCTCCCCATCGACCCGGCGGCGTGTGACCTGGCGCTGCGCCTGTCCTCCAAGTTCCTGCTCGCGCAGCGCATGCCGCGCAAGGCCATCGAGCTGCTGAAGGAGACAGCCGCCGAGGCGGCGAGCGCGGCCAAGGACCATGTGGGTCCAGAGGACGTGCTCAGCCGCTTCTGCGCGGCCACGCGCCTGCCTCGCTTCGTCGTGGACGACGCGATGCCCCTGGACCTGGAGGAGACGGAGCGCTTCTTCGGCGAGCGGCTGCTCGGACAGACGGACGCGGTGGGCGCGGTGCTGCGTTCGGTGGCGCTGCTCAAGGCGGGCCTCAACGACCCGCGCCGGCCCCTGGGCGTGTTCCTCTTCGCGGGCCCCACGGGCGTGGGAAAGACGCAGTTGGCCAAGCTGCTCGCGGAGTATCTGTTCGGCTCCGCGGACAGGCTCGTGCGCCTCAACATGGCGGACTACCCCAACGACGGTGACGAGAGCGTCCCCTTCGGCGCCACCTGGGCCCCGGCCATGGAGACACGACGCGGCGAGCTGAGCGCGCTGCTGGACGGCAAGGTGTTCACCGTGCTGCTGCTCGACGAGTTCGAGAAGGCTGCGCGCAGCGTCCATGACCGCTTCCTCCAGCTCTTCGACGAGGGCACCTTCGTCAATGGGGCCGGCGAAACGGTGTCGTGCAACAACACGCTCATCGTCGCCACGTCCAACGTGGGCGCGGAGGTGTACCGCGAGTCCGGCATGGGCTTCACGGGCACGCGCCGCACGGAGGAGATGGTCCCCGAAGTGGACCGGCGCATCGGTGAGGCCTTCCGCCCGGAGTTCCTCAACCGCTTCGACGCCATCTGCCACTTCCGGCCCCTGTCCAAGGTGGACATCCGCAAGATTGCCCAGCGCGAGGTCGGCCGCGTCCTGGAACGCGAAGGCATCCGCGCTCGCGCCCTGGACGTGGAGGTGACGCCCGCGGTGGTCGACCTGCTCGTGGAGCGCGGCTACTCGCCCAGTTCGGCGCGCGCTACCTGCAGCGGGAAATCGAGAAGACGCTCACCGCGGCCCTGGCCGTGGAGATTGCTCGCCGGCCGCTGCCTCCGGGCACGCCCGTGCGCGTCGAGGCCGCCCGGAG
>JBKGHI010000386.1:0-6068 GCA_046520405.1 Myxococcus sp. 1LA | reverse complement strand
CGCCGACCCCGCCGAGCTGCGCAGCCTGCGCGCGAAGGTGGCCCGAGCTCCAGGCCGAGCTCGACGACTCGCGTGGCGCGGCGTCCCACGCCGAGGAGCGCGTGCGAGACCTGGAGGCCCAGCTGGAGGGACAGGCCACGGAGCTGGAAGCGGCGCGTGCCTCCTCCGGGAAGAATGACAAGGACACCTTCGCCCTTCGCGACGCGGCCAACAAGAAGGACAAGGAGATCCTCCGCCTCAAGACGGAGCTGAATCAGAAGGACCAGGAGATCATCGAGCTCAAGGACCAGAGCCTGGAGCTGGAGCAGAAGGCCAGCACCGCCGAGTCCGAGCTCGCCCAGCGCGACGCCCAGCTCAAGACGCTGAGCGCCCGGGCGGATTCGCTCGCCGCGGACCGCAAGCGCGTGGACCAGCAGCTCGCCGTCGCCAAGGACGAGGCCCGGAGCGCCTCGGCGCAGGTCACCGCGCTCCAGGCGGAGTTGGATCAGCACCAGGCCCAGGCGCACGCCTACGCCGCGGAGCTGGAGGACCTCCGCTCGCGCGCGGGACAATTGGAAGCGGACCTCCAGGCCGCGCAGCGCGAGTCCGAGGACCTGCGCGTCCAGTTGGGCCAGGCCCAGGTGGAGCTGTCCGAGCAGAGCAGCCGTGCCAACGCGGAGGCCGACGAGCTGCGCGGCCGCATCGCCGAGCTGGAGACCGCCACGGCCCGCAACGAGGAGCGCGTGACGCGCCTCTACGCACGCATCAAGAGCGAGGAGAAGCTGCGCGAGAAGACGAAGAAGGCGCTCGTCATCGCCCAACAGCTCCTGGATGAGCCCGCCTCCGCCGTGGCGGACGACGCCAGCGAAGCCGCGGCCTAGCCGTCCCGCTTCGGGCAGCACGCCCCGGGCCACCCACGCCCGGGGCACCCCGCATCCCTACCCCTGCTTCTTCGGGGTCGTCTTCTTTTCGTGCAGCTTCTTCGCGAAGCCCTGCACGGCCGCGGGCACGTTCTTGTCGCGGCTGAGGTCCTTGAGCTCGTTGTCTCGGAACGAGTTGAGGAACTTCATGGTGACGGTGAGCGGAACCTTCGGGTTCTTCACCAGCGCCATCTTCACCTTGTGGCTCTTCGTCCACTCGCGGTTGTTGTAGATGACGCGCAGCACGTCATCCATCATCGCGCGGTTGGTGGCGCACGAGAGCACCTCACCATCGGTGATGCGCGGGCTGCGGATGACGGCCACGGCCACCAGCTTGTTCGTCTCGCGGATGAGCGCGGTGCGGGCCTCCTTGTTGCCCAGCGTGGCCAGCTTGATTTTCTCCGCGATGGACATGCGCATGATGCGCTGGGCCAGCGTGAGGCGCTTCCCCTCCTCCATGGGCGCGGCCGTCTCGTCCGCGGCCTCCTGGAACTCCTGAAGTACCTCCTCGGCGGTGGGCCCCTGGGGCGGCGGCGCTTCCGCGGCCTCGGGACCGAAGACGCGCACACGCGCCGCCTTCATCTGCGGCACGTCCAGCAACTGCATCCCGCTGCGCACCGCGAAGTCGCAGACGTTGTCGATGAGCGACACGGGCGCGCTCGCGTTGGCGCAGAGGTTCCGGAGGATGTTCTCGTTGCGCAGCAGGCGGAGCTGGTTCTGCCCGATGATCTCCGTCAGCTTCGGGCCGCAGTCCTTCGCCACGTCCGCCACCGCGTCGTCCGGCGTGCTGGCGTTGAGCACCAGCATCTCCGCGTAGGCCTCCTTGTCCTTGACGAGCCCCAGGAAGTACCCGAGCACCTGCGGCTGCACCTCTTCGTCACGCAGCGCGGAGCCCAGGATCTTGTCCGGCAGCGCCGCGGCCGTCTTCGCCACCGTCTCGCGCACGCCCGCGTCCGGATCGAAGGTGAGCATGTAGAGCGCGCCCAGCATGTCGGACGGGTTGAGCGGGACGAGCGACTTGGCGGCCATCATCCGCAGCGGCACCGGCGCGGCCGGGTCCACGTGCTTGCGCAGGTTGGGCGGCAGGAACTCCGCGTCGAAGGGACAACCCGGGGGCGGCGCCGGAACGTTGTTGGGAGCGGCAGTGGTCATGACGCGTGATTCCTTCCGTAGATGATGCGCAGCCCTTCGAGCGTGAGGAACTCATCCACCTGGTGGATGGCCTTGGACTCGCTGGCCACGAGTGACGCAAGCCCGCCGGTGGCGACGACCTTCACCGGATAGCCCAGCTCCGCCTGCATCCGGGCGCAGATGCCGTCCACCAGCCCCACGTAGCCGTAGACGAGCCCGGCCTGCATGGAGTGCACGGTGTTGCGCCCGATGACGTGCGGTGGCCGCGCGAACTCCACGCGCGGCAGCTTGGAGGCGTTCTGGAACAGCGCCTCCATGGAGATGTTGATGCCAGGGCAGATGCACCCGCCCAGGTACTCGCCCTTGGGGGACACCGCGTCGAACGTCGTCGCGGTGCCGAAGTCCACCACGAGCACGCCCGTGTGGTGCTTCTCGTACGCGGCCACGGCGTTGACGATGCGGTCCGCGCCCACCTCGCGAGGGTTGTCGTAGAGGATGGGCATGCCCGTCTTCACGCCGGGGCCGACGAACATGGGGCGAAGCCGGAAGTAGCGCTCGCTCATCTTCTCCAGGTTGGACTGGAGCGGCGGCACCACGCTGGAGACGGCCACCGCCGTCACCTTCGCCGCGTCGATGCCGCGATGGGTGAAGAGCTGCCGGACCAGGATGCCGTACTCATCCGACGTGCGGCGCGTGCTGGTCTCCACACGCCAGTGGTCGAGCAGGCGCCGACCCTCGAACACACCGAGCACGGTATTGGTGTTGCCGACGTCGATGGCCAGAAGCATCACACCACGCACTCTACCGCCGTGGCCGCAGCTGCTCCACGTCGCCCGCCAACACGCGCTCGAGCGAGCCCCCTTCCGTCCGAACCAGGAGCGCCCCGGAGGGGTCGATGTCCTCGGCGCGGCCCCGCAGCTCCTGCCGGTCCGTGCGCACCAGGACGTCCTGCCCCAGCGTGGACGACAGCGCCTTCCAACGGGCACGCACCGCGTCGAAGCCCGTCTCCAGGTACAGGTCCAGCCACTCCTCCAGACGCGTCCAGAGGGCGGCGGTGAATGGCGCCCGCTTCACGGGCTGCCCCAGGGCCAGGGCCAACGACGTGGCGGTGGCCCGCAACTCCTCTGGGAAGTGCTCGGCCAGGGAGTTGAGATTGACCCCCACGCCCACCACGACGAAGTGCACGCGCTCCGGCTCGGCGGACAGCTCAGTGAGGATTCCCGCCACCTTGCGCCCGTCGATGTGGACGTCGTTGGGCCACTTGATGGCGGCGTCCGCGCCCGTGTCGCGCAGCGCCTCCGCCAGCGCCACGGCGGCCACCAGGGTCAGCTCCGGCGCGCGCTGGGGCGGCAGCTCCGGGCGGAGGATGGCGGAGAAGTACAGGTTGAGCCCCGGAGGGGAGACCCAGGTGCGGCCCCGGCGCCCCTTGCCCGAGGTCTGCTGCTCGGCCACCACCACCTCGCCGTGCTCGGCGCCGTCCTGGGCCAAACGGAAGGCCTTCTCGTTGGTGGAAGGCAGCGACTCGTGGTGGTGGACGGTGCGGCCCAGGTCATGGGTGTCCAGCAACGGGCCGATTTCGAGCGAGGTGAGCCGGTCCGGGACCTCCACCAGCCGGTAGCCTCGCGCGGGCACCGCTTCGATGCGGTAGCCCTTCGCGCGCAGGGACTCCACGTGCTTCCACACCGCCGTGCGGGACAGGCCCAGCTTGCTGGAGAGCGCCTCGCCGGACGTGTAGTCCCCTCCGCTTTCGGAGAGGAAGCTCAGGATGAGCTCTTCCTGGGACTGCTCGTTCGTATTGGCGGCCACGGCGGCACCTCGGGGAAGTCTCAGCGGCCTGTCAGCCCGAAGGCGGCGCCGCGCCGTCGCGGAGCTGCCACGCCGTCAGCTCCAGCAAGATCTGCGGCGTGAGCTGGCCGTTGGTCTCCAGGACCGTCTCGACGCGGACCATGCCGACGCCGGGGGCGAAGGTCATCGTGTTCACCAACGTGGCCTTGGCGTCCATCCGGTTGCGGCCCTCCACCTGGACGCAGCGCGGGAAGGTGCCCGCGGGCGTCTGGCAGGACTCCCCCGCCTGGACGATGCGGTAGCGCTCCGTGGACGACACGGACACCACGTTCGTCCAGGCGTGACCCGTCTTCAGCGGGCCGCGCAGCAGGTAGCGCTTCGGATCCCGCAGGCCATAGCCGTCCAGGGAGAGCTGCCCGCCCTGGTTGTCGTGGAAGACGCCGGACTCCTCCTTGACGATCTCCACCGTGACTTCCTTGTCGTCGCGGCCGTTGAGCCGGTACGTCCAGCTGTTGCCCACCGCGAGCGGGTAGTACTCGGACACGTCACCCGAGCTGGCGCTCGAGTCCGCCGCCGCCTCCACGTGCTTGGAACAACCGGTGCCCAGCACCAGGGCGGCGAGCACCGCTGCTCCGCCCACGCCGAATGAACGCTTCATCTCGATGTCAGTCCGCGCGGCCTGGGCCACGCGCCTCCGCGGGTGAGTGCTTCCGTGATGCGTAGAGCGTGTCCAGCGCCTGCTGCGCGGCGGCCTGGACGGCGGGCGCATCATGCCCCTGCGCCATCGTGTAGAGGTAGGCCTCCGCTTCGGGCCCACCGATTTCGCCCACCGCGAAGACAATCTCCTGCACGAAGCCCAGGTCGCGGCCACGCGCCAGGTCGATGAGCACCGGCACCGCGACCCGCGCCTTCATCTCCACGAGCGAGCCCATCGTCCTGCGCACCGTCTCCGCGTCGGTGGCCTCCTTGAGGCGGTTGATGAGCAGCGGGGCCGCCGCCGGGTGCTGCCGCTCCGCCAGCGTGCGGAGGCCGAACTCCTGGACACGGGAGTCCGTCGCCTTGAGGTCGAGCACCAGCTCATCGTCGGTGCGGTCCAGCGCGGTGAGCTGCATGACGGCGGACTCGGTCACCTGGTGCAGGACGTTGGCCAGCGCGGTGCGCATCGCCTTCTGCCGCCCCGTGGGCGAGTCCTCCTCGACAGGGGCCTCTCCAAGCCCCACCAGCTCGTAGCGCTGGGGCAGGCGGCCGCCGAATCGCTCCAGGACCAGGTTGGCGCCCACTTCGGCGAAGCTGCGCGGGTCGCCGTCCTTCAACACCTCACGGGTGAAGGGCACGTCCAGCGTCAGCCGCCAGGGCCGCTCCTCGCGAGGCGCGTCCGCGCCCTTCTGCTCGAAGCGGCCGGAGTCCTTCAGCGCCGCGGTGAAGAGCGTGGCGACGCCCTCGGGAGCAAGTCCCAGCAGGGCGTTGTCCCGCAGCGTGACCCCGGAGAGCTCCACCGGCGCCACCGGATAGCGCGGCGCCTGCCAGCGACAGGCACCGAGCAGGACGACGCAGGAGGCGAGCAACAGGACCGGCTTCATCGCTCTCCAGGGTAACACCTGGGGAGCGACCGCGCCGACCAATCCCTCACCTCCCGCGGCGCTGCGTCAGCTTTCGCGCGCCCCGGACGGCCCCTTGGGGGGCTCGGACGGACTGCCCTCGCTGGGCGAGGAAGCAGGCACGTCCGACTGGGTCGCACCGCTGGCTGCCTCTGCCTGGGCAGCCCCGGACTCCGGAGCAGCCGGCGTGGTTCCAGGCACGTCCGCCTGCGTGGCGGACGACGTGTCCGCGTCGGCAGGAACGGCACCCGCCGTGGCCATCGGGCTCTCGCCCTGGCCACTGCGGAACCGCCCGTCACCGTGCTGTCCGAGCCGGTGTCGCCACCCGCCGTGGCGGACTGGGACGACCCCGTCGCCGCGGCGCCCGCCGCGCCGGCGCTGTCCGCTTCGCCCGTCGGACCCGCGACACCTGGCTGACTGGACGTGGCGCCCGAATCAACAGCAGCGCTGACCTGACCGGACGTGGGACCTGCTTCACCCGCCGCACGGACCTGCTCGGATGCGGCACTCGCCACACCGCCGGCCCCTGCTTCGCCCGCCGCGCCAGCATCGGCCGCAACGGCGCCAGCTTCACCGCTGACACCCGCTTCACCCGCCGTCGCGCCCGCCTCGCCAGCAGCACCCGCTTCGCCAGCAACGGAGCCTGCGGCACCAG
>JBKGHI010000385.1:0-6076 GCA_046520405.1 Myxococcus sp. 1LA | reverse complement strand
CTGGGGACGCGCAGCCGGCCCGTCACCGGGACGCTCTTCGCGCCTCGGCCCTCGCCGAAGAACCAGACCTCGTCGGTGCCGGGCGCGGCGAGCAGGACGCAGGCGTGGCCTCGCAGCTCCGACGCGGTCCGGGGAGTGCCCTGCCGAGCGAGGTAGGCGGGGCTGGCGTAGTAGCCGGTGCGAAGGCGCCCGAGCCTGCGGGCCACCATGGCGGAGTCCGCGAGCGGGCCCGTGCGCAGCGCCAGGTCGTACTCCTCGGAGATGAGGTCCACGTGCGCTTCGGCGAGGGAGACCTCCACTCGCAGCAGCGGATGGCGCAGGAGCAGTTCGGCGATGAGCGGCGTGAGCAGCTCGCCCAGCAGGGAGAGGGTGGCGATGCGCAGCGTGCCCTGGGGGGTGACGCGCGTCTCGCCGAGCGCGCGGTTCACCTCACGGGCCTCCGCGACCAGCCGCGCGCAGTGGGCGTGGTAGTCGCGGCCCACCTCCGTGAGCCGGAGTCCGCGCGTGTTGCGCTCGACGAGCCGGACGCCGAGCCGCTCCTCCAGCGCCAGCGAGGCGGCGGCTCACCGTGGACTTGCGCAGGCCCAGCCGCTCCGCCGCGGCGGTGATGCCACCCGCCGCGACCACCTCCGTGAAGAGGAGCATGTCATCCAGGAGCGGCGGGCTTGCGGGCACGCCGCGAGCCTAGCCTGGACGCCGCGTCACGCCGAAGGAGAGACGGGCCGGCCGCTCAAGGCGTCAGGGTGGGGATGCACGGCGCCTGCCCGCCCGACTGCGCGTAGGCGCGCACCCGGCCGACGAGGTGGCCGTTGTCCGTCTCCGGCGTCGTCTGCCGCCCTTCACCCGCGCCGAAGGAGAAGCCCACCGAGTGGGCGGCGGCCACTTCAGCCGGGTGGGTGAAGAAGTAGTCCACGCGGTTGTCCCGCCAGCGCGTGTTCGTGTTCGGCAGGTTCATGTTCCCCACGGGGAGCTGCCACCACAGGTTCGGCTTGTTCAACCGCTCGGAGATGGCCTTCGCCCAGGCGAAGGCCTGGTGGAAGTTCGGCCGGGTGGCGTTGGTGGCGTCCCACCACGCGTCCTCGCCCTGGGACTCGTAGAAACCCGCGTCGCGGTCGGACGCCTCCACCACGACGAAATCCGCATCCTCCGCGCCTGCTTGCAGCAGGAAGTCGGCCACCTTGCGCGCCTCGCCGGCCACGTCGAAGGACGCGTCGGTGTTGTGGTACACGTCCAGCCGCGTCGCCCAGGGACTGGCGTGCACGCCCACCTTCGCGTTGGGCGCGTACTTGCGCGCCATGGCAATCATGCAGCGCTGCAGGCCCGCGGCGTTGTTCTCCATGCCCGGGCAGTCCGTGGCGTTGGCGCTCGCCACCTGGGCGGGAAGGCGGCGCGCGTCGCCGTGGAAGAACTGCACGTAGCCCCACAAATCGGGCTCGAGGTGCAGCAGCGCCTGCGCGTCGCCCACCTGCTGCACCACGAAGCGCCAGTCCGCCAGGTAGCGCCGCATGAAGGACACGTCATTGAGCGCGCTCAGTTGCTGCTCGCCCTCTCCCAGCCCGCTGCCCAGCAGTTGCTGGTAGTAGGTGATGAGCGGGAGCTGGCTGCGTCCCCGCGCCCGGGACACGAAGCCCCGCACATAGTCGCCCGGTGGGCGCGACACGTCCTGCCAGCAGCCCCACCACGCGCAGCCGCCACCCTGGCACGACGTGCCCGACGCGCTGCACCCCGACGTGCAGGAGGTACAGGCGTTGGGCGAGTCGAACAGGCCACCGGCGATGTAGAGGGAGTGGATGTCGAAGGGCGCGCTGGCCGCGGTGTTGTCCTGCATCTGCGCGCCCACGAGCAGCCGGTTCTTCCCCAGGGATGACAGGAAGGCCTCGTTGAGACAGCCGGAGGGCCCCGGGCCCCCACCGTCCGGGCCGCTCGTGCCCGCGTCGCCCGAGGGCTTGGGCTCGCCCTCATCCGAGCTGGAGCAGCCCGCCATCAGCAGCAGTCCCAATGACAGGGAAAGAAGTCGCCTCGGCCTCGTTGGAGCAGGGAAGTGCCTCATGACGCGCACGCTACTCCTCAGGCGCGCGCACTGTCTGTGTGGCCTGGGTGACGGATTCAGCGGGACATTAATAATCCGTCAGGCATTAAAGATAAGAAATTCTTGAATAATGTTTCACGCGGCTGGAGCCTCGGCCTCCCCCTGGCCGAGTCCCCGGACGGTGTGCACCGCTCCCCGGGTTCGCGGCCCATCCCCCCCGAGGACGCGATGAAGACGCGATTGTGGTTGCTCCTGGTGCCCGCGCTGGTGGCGGCTGGCTGTGGTCCCATCGACGCGGAAGACGCGCCCGTCATCGACGAATTGACGGGTCAGGTGCTGCTGGAGGCCACCACGAAGTACGACATGCACCGGCTGCTGGAGGACACCGACATCACCGGTGGCCAGTGGATTACCACCGAGCAGGTGCAGGCCTTCCTCCAGCAGAACGGCTCGTACCTGGCGAACTACCGGGACCCGGCCTTCAGCAACAAGACGGCCGCCGCGCTCATCGTCGAGCGCTCCAAGGCCTTTGGCATCAGCCCGCTGTACATGCTGGCCCGCATCCAGGTGGAGTCCAGCCTCATCCAGAGCGGCAACTCCAACAACCTGGCCAAGGCCACCGGCTGTGGCTGTCCGGACACCAGCGGCTGTGACGCGCAATACGTGGGCTTCGGCAAGCAGATTGACTGCTCCGCGAAGAAGCTGCGCGGCTACCTGACGGACCTGGACGCGGGCCGCCCCACTGTCTCCGGCTGGCGCGTGGGCGTGCTGAAGTCCACGTCGGACCCGTGCTCGGTGCGGCCCGCCAACAAGGCGACGGCGGCCCTCTACACGTACACGCCCTGGGTGGGCGCGTATGCCCTCCAGTGCGGCCGCACCAACGTGGGCGGCTCGTCGCTGGTGTCCGTCGTCTACCACCGCTACGAGTCGGCCTACGCCTGGGGCTCCGCCGCCGGCTGCTTCTCCGAGACGGCCGGCGCCACCGTGCCGGAGCTCGGCTGCGTGCAGAGCTCGTCGGACGCCATGTGGCGGCAGTGCCAGTCCGGCGCCTTCACCGCCGGCAGCACCACCAAGCCCACCAACTGCACCGCGTCCTACGGCTGGTGCCCCTCCGCCACCCTGGGCCGCTCCGTGCCGGCGCGCACCTGCGTGCAGTCCACGGGTGACGGGCAGTGGCACCAGTGCGGCGCCAACAGCGCGTGGCTGAGCGCGCCCTCCGCGCCCATCTCCGGCGCCGGCCCCGCGGGCTCCTGCTTCGCCATGTACGGCATCTGAGCTTCGAAGCGGCGGCTCCCGCCCGGATGGACGGGAGCCCGCCGTGGCCCGCCAGGCCTCAGTACTGGTTGGTCCAGATGAGGTCCAGGCCGCCCGAGCGCGCGTCGCCGTACTGGCCTTCCAGGCTCCAGCGCGTGCCCAACTGGTACTCGAAGCGCACCGCGTTGGCGTTCTCCCCCTGCTGGAGGTTGGCGCCCACCCGGCCGGTGTAGCCGACGTAGATTTTGTCCGTCACGTAGGTGCCGACCTCCAGCTTGGTGCCCGCGATGCCGGAGTCGCCGGCCTCGATGGAGACCACGTCCAGGGGCAGCTTCGCCGCCAGCGCCTTGCGCGCCTCGTTGGCCACCAGCGAGCCCACCACGGACGCGGCCTGCGCGCTGGCGTTCATGGAGGCCCCCGAGCTGCGCTCCAGCGTGCGCCGGCCCGTGGCCAGCAGCGTGTAGATTTCCGACTCCGGCAACGGCGGGTCACTGGTGGGCTTGAGGGTGATTTCACGCCCCTGGCCCCGGATGGTGACGAACACCGTGACTTTGGCGCTCTCGTTGCGGTGCTCGGCGGTGACGTTGATGTACGGCGTCACGGCCGGACCGGTGAAGCGCACCTGGCTGTCGCGCTGGATGTCGAAGCGGCGGCCCAGCACGTCCACGCGTCCGCGCAGCACACGCACCTCGCCGAACAGCCGCGCCACGTCCGTGTATTCGACGCGGAAGTCCTCCGACAGCCCCAGCTCCGCATTCACGTCGGAGCCCTTCACCCAGAGGTTGCGGGGCGCGTTGACGTTGACCCAGAACACCATGGGCGGCGTGGCCCCTTCGTCCACGTCCTCGCCCGCCGCGCCCTCCGCCGGAGGCGCGCCTTCCACGGGCGTCCCGTCGGGATTCACGGGCGGCTGCGCCTGGGCGGCCTCCTTGCGTTTCTTGCGGTCCAGCGGCTCGCCGTTGCGCACCAGCACCACGTCACCGGGCCGCTCCAGCGCCTGCAGGTCCTTGCGCTTGGCTTCCGGCAACTCGATGGTGGCCTCGGGGATGGCGACGTTGCGCAGGTTGACCAGGCGCTGGGACAGCGTGCCCTCCACCTTCGCGCGCAGGCTCACCAGCGCCATGAGCTGGTCGTCGACGATGATGGGGAAGTTGCGCATCACCAGCGGCGGGTCGGACGTCCCCGGGCTGGACAGCTCGTACTCGCCCCGGGGGTTGCGCACCGCCGTCAGCGGCGAGTTGAGGTTCATCGAGCCGTTGCCGGCCTTCGCCGCCAGCGTCGTGACGGCGATGGACTCACGGCTGGCCTTCAGGGCGAGCTGGATGTCGCGGTACTCGCCCAGGCCCATCAGCCCCAGCTTGCCGTCCTTCCACTCCAGGCTGCCATTGAAGCTGGGCGCGCCCAGGGTGCCGGCGACGCTGGCGTCCGCCTGGAGCACGCCGCCGATGCTGCGCAGCATCTCCACGGTGCCCGACAGGAAGGCCGGGTTGAAGTTGCGCGCCTTGAGGGCGACCTCCACGGGCGCGTTGTCCGTCTTGAGGCCCTGGTTGATGGCGGGCAGCGACACGTCCAGGCCCAGGCCTCCATTCACCAGCATGGTGCCGCCCCCCGGCTCCGTGAGCAGCAGGTCGAAGCGGGAGCGGGTGTCCTTGTACGTGTAGTTCAGGCGCACCTGGCCCAGGCCCGTGCTGCCCACGCCCAGGTCCTGCACGCCGGCCGTGAGCTCCAACTGCGGCGTGTCGAGCGTGCCCCGGGCGCCCAGCTCCATCGCCAGCACGCCCTGGATGCCCATGGGCCGGCCACCCTGCGGCGGCGGCGCGCCCTGCGCCACCGGCGCTGCCGGCGTGGCCATGCCGGGAAGCTCCTGCAACGGCACCGGGCCCACGCGGCCGGTGATGTCGAAGGGGATGTGGCCGTACACTTCGCGGTCCTGGAGCGCGCCCAGCGGCGCGGCCAGGGTGACGGCCAGCTGCGCCAGCGGTCCGGACTGGCGCTGGGCGTTCAGCGTCAGCTTCACGTCCTTGTCTCCGCCCACGACGCTGAGCTGTCCGTTCATGGGTGGCAGCCCGTTCGCCGTCACCGCGTTGGCCTGCACGCGCAGCGCGCCTGCGGCACCAGCACCGAGCCCTCGAAGTCGAGCTGCGCCGTCACCGTGCCCCCCGGTTGCTGCACGCCACTCATGCCCTTCAGCAGGTCCAGGGGAAGCTGCGTCACGCGGGCCTCCACGCCCAGCGTCGCCGCGAAGAGCTCGTCGGGCGTGGGTGGCTTCGCCATCAGCCCGCCCACGGTGAATGGGGTCCGCACGGCCACGTACGTCTCGGGGCCCAGGCCCTCCACGTCCAGGCGCGCGTCCAGCGTCTGGTCCTCGCGGTCCGAGGCGGCGCGCAGTTGGAAGGCGAGCGGCTCGGGCAGCGAGAATCCTGGCGGCGGCGTCTGGTAGCGCACGTCCTGGCCGCGCAGCGTGAAGTCCAGCAGGGGCTCTCGCGCGGGGCCTTCCACCCGCAGCGTCCCGGACAGCCGGCCGCTGGCGCTCTCGGGCTGGCCCGCGAGCTTCATGGCGCCGGCGACATCCAGGTCCTCCAGATTCACGTGCACGGACATCGCGTCGCGCCGGCGCTTGAGCATGCCCTGCACCGGCACGTCGAACTCGGCGGCGAGCCGCGCCACGGGCAGGCTGGCCGCCAGCGTCCCGGTGGCGCGGTCCTTCACGTAGCGCGCCTTCAGCTCCGCCTGGAGCCCCTCGTACCCGCGCGCCTGGCCGTCCTCCAGCCGGAGGTCGGCCTCCGCGTCGGG
>JBKGHI010000384.1:0-6277 GCA_046520405.1 Myxococcus sp. 1LA | reverse complement strand
GTCGCGCACCACGGAGCCCGCGCCGTCCGTCCGCGTCACCAACATCCGCCGGCCCGAGCCCATCGCGCCGCCCGAGCCTCCGCCCTACGCGGAGGAAGAAGACGCGCGCTACTACCCCGAGGAGAACTCCCCCGAAGGCTGTGCCTCCGGCGAGTGCCTCCCCGAAGTGGCCGCCGCGCCCCCCGCGCCAGTGCCAGCGCCCGAGCCCGTCATCCACAACGAGCCCGAGCCCGAGCCGCCCCCGCCGGCCCCCATTACCCGCTCCCGGGACAACCCCAACCTGCCTCTCATCGAGCGGTGGCGGGCCGCCGTGGAGACGGTGAAGTCCGCGAACCCCCGGCAGGGCGCGGCGCTCGCCAACGGGCGTCTGATGTCCATGAAGAACGGTGAAATCGTCCTCGGCTTCCTGCCCGTGGCCGGCTTCCACCGCATGGCCGTCAACTCCACCGCGGGCAAGGCCGCCGTGGACAAGGGCCTGGCCGAGCACTTCGGCCGCCCGGTGAAGCTCACCCTCCAGGACGTGTCCCCGGATGACCCTCGCCTGGGCCCCAGCCTTGCCGAGCAGGACGCCCAGACGCGCGCCGCCCACGAGAAGAGCACGGACAGCAAGGTCCGCACCCACCCCGCCGTCCGAGCGGTGCTCAAGTTCCTGGGCGGCGAAATCGAACACATCCAGGTCTACGAGCCCGAGCGCCCTGGCGCCGAGCCAGCGGCCGACACTCCCGACGACAGCGCCTGACAACCGCCTCGCGCAACGGTAGGGTGGCGCCCCATTCCACGCCGGGGCGGGCCACACAGCTGGCACCCGCTCCCACGAGCACCGAGGAAGCATATGCCTGGCGTCGACCTGAACTACTTCATCCGGCAGGCGAACAAGCTGACGGAGAAGATTGAAGAGCGGAAGCAGCAGCTGGCGGACGAGAGCGTGGAGGCCAAGGCCGGTGACGGCCGCGTCACCGTCGTCGCCAACGGCATCCAGGAGATCCGCAGCATCAAGATCGACAAGGAAGCCATCGACCCCAACGACACGTCGATGCTCGAGGACCTCGTCACCGCCGCGGTGAACGCCGCCCTGGCGAGCAGCCGTCAGCACATGCAGCGCGAGCTCGCGAAAATCTCCGGCGGCGTCAAGATCCCCGGCATTACCTGATACCGGATGACCCCCGATCCGCTGAATCGACTCGTCGCCCAACTGGCGAAGCTGCCGGGCATCGGCGAGAAGACCGCGCAGCGCCTCGCGTTCCACATCCTGCGGGCGCCGGGCGAGTACGCCGCGGACCTGTCGCAAGCCATCCGCGAGGTGAAGGAGAAGGTGCACCTGTGCGTGCGCTGCTTCTCCCTCACCGACGCGGAGACCTGCAACTTCTGCCGGGACGCACGGCGCGATGAACGCGTGCTGTGCGTGGTGGAGACGTTCGCTGACCTGATGGCGCTGGAGCGCACCCGTGAGTTCAAGGGCCGCTACCACGTCCTCCACGGCGTGCTCTCTCCCCTGGAGGGCGTGGGCCCCGAGCAGCTCCGCATCCGCGAGTTGCTGGAGCGCCTCAACGACAGCCGGGTGGAGGAGCTCATCCTCGCCACCAACCCGGACGTCGAGGGCGAAGCCACCGCGCTCTATCTGACCCGCCTGCTCAAGCCCATGGGACTGCGCGTCACCCGCATCGCCCAGGGACTGCCCATGGGCGGCGACCTGGAGTTCGCCGACCAGGCCACGCTCGCGAAGGCACTCTCCGCCCGCCGCGACCTGTAGGCCTCAACCGTTGGCGGCGCGAGACACCTCGCGCCGCTACTGCGTCACCCGCCACGAGAAGGGCATTACCACCGTGACCTCCTGGTCCCGGTGCTGCGGGAAGCGCAGTCGCTCCGCCTGGGCTTCCAGGCAGCGGCCCACGCCCGTCGAGGCCAGCGGCCCACGCGTCCCCGCCCGCACCTTGCCCGACGAGACGATGGTGAGCTCCACCTGCACCTCGCCCTGGCTCGAAGGCAGATCCGCCTTGTAGCGCTCGAAGCACGTGGTGATGCGCGCCCGGCCTCGGGAGACGACACGCTGCACGTCGTCGATACCCAGCGTCACCCGCTTCTGCGACGCGCCCTTCTTCGACCGCACGGGCGCCGCGTCCGCGACCTCTTCGTCCGAAGCAGCCTCGTCCTCCGCGCCAGAGAGCGCGGCATCCACCGGCGACGGCGCCGAATCCGTCGCGGCCACGTCGGCGACCGCACCGTTTGCCACGGGCTCCGCCTGCGCCGCGGGGGGCTCCACCGGAACCGCGGCCTCCACCTGCGCGGGGGCCCACCGCATCCACGGCGGGCGCCGACGCGGGAGCCAGGGACACAGAGGCGGGCGTCGTCATCCACTGCCGGTAGCCCACGATGCCCACCGCGGACAGCAGCAAGCCTCCCGCGAGCCCCACTGCCAGCGTGCGCCAACGTCGGGGCCCCGCCGCAGTGGCGGGCTCCGGGGGCGTCCGCGGGGCCGCCACGTGAGCAGGGACGCCCGGCGAGGAAGGCCGCATGGACATGCCGGGCCGCTGCGCGGACGTGGCGTCGCCTTCCCGGGCCAACACGCCATACAGATTCGTTCCTTGAAGCTCCCCGGCTGGCACCGCCCCTGGCGCGCCCTCCGGCGAGCTGCCGTACGTCGCCGTGAGCGTGGCCAGCGTGGGGATGCGCGTGCGCTCGGTGAAGCGCTCCTCGCCGAAGTGCCCCTTCAGGAAGGCGCCCAGTTGCATCGAGCCCGAGCCGCTCAGGTGCTCCGCGAGGAACGCCTCCAGCGCATCCGCGAAGGCCTCCGCCGTGGGGTAGCGGTCCTCCGGCTTGAAGGACATGGCCTTGAGGAGGATGGCCTCCAGTTCCTCGGGCAGGTCCGGACGCAGCTCGCGCGGCGGCTTGAGCTCCCCTTGCAGCAGCGCGTTGAGCACCGCCAGGTCGTTCTCCCGGGAGAAGGGCCGCACGTGGGTGAGCGCCTCGTACAGGCTCACGCCCAGCGCGAAGACGTCCGCGCGGCGGTCCACCTCCTTGCCGCGCGCCTGCTCCGGCGCCATGTACATGTACTTGCCCTTCACCACGCCGGTGCGCGTGTTGACGAGCCGCGACTCGGCCTTGGCGATGCCGAAGTCCAGCACCTTCACCTGCCCCTGGTACGTCAGGTACAGGTTCGACGGAGAGATGTCGCGGTGGACGACGTTGAGCGGCTGCCCGGCCTCGTTGGTGAACTCGTGCGCGAAGTGCAGGCCGCGCGCCGCGTCGATGAGGACCCGCAGCACCACGGGGAGCGGCACATAGTGGCGCTTGCGCCCGGCCAGCCGCAGCGTCGTGGAGAAGTCCTCGCCCGCGAGGTACTCCATGCAGATGTAGTAGCAGCCCTCCGCGAAGCCCAGCTCCTGAATCTGCACGATGTTCGGATGGGACAGCTTCGCCGCCAGCCGCGCCTCGTCCCGGAACATCTCCACGAAGTCGGGGTTGTTCGTCAGGTGCGGCAGCATCCGCTTGATGACGACGTTGCGCTCGAAGCCGTCCGCGCCCAGCAGCTTGGCGAGGAAGATTTCCGCCATGCCGCCTTCGGCCAGCTTCCGCACCAGCACGTACGGCCCATAGGGCTGCAACAAGGGAAGGGGGCCCGCATCCGGCACAGGCAGGGTCGTCTGGGGGGGGGACATCCTCACGGCCCTCGCTGTTTCAGGGTGCGCACCGTATGGACCGCCGGGGCACCAGGACGCTTCATCTTAAACACCAACACGGGAGGCGAGCCACCGGCTCCACCCAGGTGCTGAACCGATGTTTGCCATCCAGCGCCACCGGGCGTCCATTGATGGACAAGCGGGCGTCCACCGGGGCAACCCCCGCCGCTCGGACCTTCGCGCCCGCGGCCTGCCCGTTGCGCGGGGCGGACACGACGAGGTCCGGCACCGAGTTGTCGTAGACCAACTCCAGCTTGTTCATCCGCCCTCCCTTGAGCTGTGCACCCGTGGCGGAAAGTGGCGTGACGGACCAGAGGTAGCTGCCCTCGCCCAGCGCGCCCGCGTCCAGCGCGACGCGCGGCTCCGTCACGGTGCGCTCGGCCACCGGCGAACCCAACGCCCCCGCCCGGTACACCGCCACGCGGTAGCGCGCCGCCGAGGCCTCCGCCGCGTAGGTGAAGGTCACCGCCGGCGGCTTGTCCTGGTAGAAGATGGTCGTCTTCTCCGGCCCCTCGGGCACCACGTTGCGCACGCGCGCCAGGGAACGCACCGCGCGCTCCGGAGCAAACGACGCGCTGCCCGACACCTGCGTCCCGTCCTTGCGGCGCACCCGCCAGTGCAGCATGCCTCGCGCCGGCGCCGGCACGTTGACGAAGGGGCGGTACACCGTGCCCGTCAGCACCGGCCGCGTGAAGGCCGCGTCCTCCGCCACCTCCACCGTGGCCTCGCCCTCCCCTTCCCACGTGAGGGCCACTTCCCGCAGCCCCGGATGGAACACCTCCGCGCCGTCGACGACGCCCAACGCGAGCGGCGCGGCAGCGAGCGGCTCGACGCGAGGGGCCGGTGCGGACGCATCCACCGTGGCGCGCTCGCCCGCGCGCAGCGCCTGCCGGGTCTCGCCGCGCACCAGCGTCACCTGTCCGGTGAGGGCATCCACCAGATAGCCCCCCGCCGTGCGACGCACCGCCAGCCGGGCCTCGCCACCGCCCTCCACCTGCAACCCCGGCATCACCAGGCGGCTGGTCCGCCCTCGCGCGAACTGGAGGTCCAGCCAGCCCCGCAGCAGGTCGAACCGCGCCTCGTCCGTGGCCCCGCCCTGCTCCGCCGACGTCAGCACCAGCTCCGCGTCCGAGCCCAGTGACACCACCGTGGCCGAGCCCTTCAGCCCCAGCACCGCCGAGCCTCCGCGCTGAGTGCGCACGCCATCGCCCGGCGACAGCACCTCGCCCTGCTTCGCCACCGGTCGCCAGTTCGCCGCGCCCTTGGCGCGAACCTCCGCGCGGCCCGTGCCTGCACGCACCGTCACCGGAATCGGCGCCAGCTCCAGGACGCGCGCCCCTCGGGCCACCAGCTCCGTCTTGCCCGACGTCGCCTCCACCGCGTCGCCCTCCGACGCGCGCACCGTCTTGCCATCCCGGCCCACGAACTCGATGGCGCCCAGCCGCACCTCCACGCGGCCCGCGTCCTCGGCCACCTGCACGCTCACCTCGCTGGGTGCGTCGGCACCCACGCGCGTGAGGCCGAAAGGCGTGCGGATGGTCAGCGCCACCTTCGAACCCGAGCCCGGCCGCGCGGCCGCCGCCGGTACGCGCGACAAGAGGATGCCGCGCTCCACCTGGAGCACGATGCCGCCCGAGTCCGCGCCCAACGCGAAGCGCGCATCCGGCCCCACCTCCACGGAGCGGCCATCCGGGAAGCGCACCGTGGCAGCGCCGCCCGCGGCCGTCTCCACCGCGTCGCCTCCATACAAGGGGCCCTCGGCAGCGGGGCCCTGCTTGCCGCCACGCTCCAGGCGCACGTCGCCGGACAAGCCCTCCAGGCGCCCCAACACCTCGCCAGGGCCCGCGTCAGCGGCCTCCGTGGGCGCGGGGCGCGCCGTCTCGGCGTCGTCATCACACGCCGAGACGAGGAGCAGGAGGACCAGGAACCAACGACGCGAGGCACTCACCGTTTCCCCCTCGGGAAGAGGTCGACATTGAGGATGGTCCGCTCCCCCTCACGCAAGGTGATGACCTTCGTCTGGGACCGGTGGCCCCGCGCGGAAATGGTGATGCGATAGGTACCGCCTCGCACCTGGACGTTGAAAGCCCCCTTCGCATCCGTGCGCGCGCGGACCCGGGCCTTGGTGACGAGCAAGGTCGCCGACAAGGGCTTGCCTCCTCGGACGCTGCGGACCTGTCCTGACAGCGTGGCTTGCGTCCCCTTCCGCTCCGCCGCCAGCGGCACCGACAGCGAGGACTCCTGCCCGGCGACCACCACCACCGCTTCGTCCGCGGACCGGAAGCCCGCTGCCGCCACAGCGATGGACACCGGCCCGGGCGCCAGGTCCTTCACCACCGCCTCGCCCGTCAAATCCGTGCGCGCCTGGACCGAGCCCACCGTCACGCGGACATCCGGCAGCGGCACACCCGTCCGTGCGTCCACCACCGTCACGCGCAGCGCGCCCGTGGGCGGCGGCAGCGGCGTGGCCCGGACCTCCAGCTCCGCACGGGTCCCCTCCTCCACCGTGGCCGTCGCCTCCGCGGACGCATGGCCCTCCGCCGTCACCAACACGGGCACCTGCCCGGGCGCCAGGGACGCGACCTCCACGTCCCCCTCCG
>JBKGHI010000383.1:0-6307 GCA_046520405.1 Myxococcus sp. 1LA | reverse complement strand
CGACGGCGCGGCGCTCCTCGGCGGGCAGCTCTCCACTCACCGCGCACCACACGAGGTCCGCGTCCACCGGCTCCCCCGCGCGCGCCACCGGGTCCTCGCCGCGCACCGCGGCGCGCAGACGTTCGACGGCGGCGTCATCGGGCTTCGTCTCGTCGCTCACGGCTCGAATCCCTTCGAGGAAAGGCACAGGCGCAGCGCGGCCAGGCCCCGGTAGATGAGGTTCTCGGTCCGCTTGTCCTCCCAACCCAGCAGCCGCGCGGACTCCGGCACGCTGTGGCCCTGCAGGTACAACGTCACCGCCAACCGGCGGTCCTGGACCAGCTTGCGCAGGCAGTCACGCACCGCCTGGGCAATCTGGGAGCTTCCCGCGGCCTTCTCCGGGTCGCCTCGCGCCACCGGCGGTTCGGGCAGCGCATCCACCTCCTCCAGGTGGACCTCGCGGCGGCGCGACACGTTGCGCAGCTCGTCCACCAGCGCGGTGTATGCGACACGGTACAGGTAGGCCGGAGACAGCGGGCCGCGGTCTGGTTCGCGCCGACGCAACTCCATGACGCGCATCACCGCCGTCTGCACCAGGTCATCGCGGCGGTCGGCCAGGCTGGGCGGACACACCCGCGCCACCGCACGGGTCAAATCCTTGCGCAGCTGCTCCAACACATCCGCGGGAAGAGAGCCCATGGCCTGTGCCGGCCTGTGTCGTGGCTCCACGTTGAGGTCCCTCCGAGGTGCACGCATGGTCATCGAAAGGTCCCTCCCACGGCAAGTGTGGTGGCGGAATCAAGGCGTCCCCCGGGAGGCGAAGCGCTCCGCACTCCCGGGAGAATGGACGACTACGGCAGGGCTGCATCTCAGGCCATGAGACGCAGCCGCAACGGAATGCGAAGCCATGAAGCCCCCTGAGATGGCGGCGCCGGGCCGTCGAAATGACGGCCCGTTGAGTGCGCCTGGCCTCCTCAACGGGGGACGGGATTTTTTCCCCTCACCTCACGCGGACGATTTCGCGCGGGTGCGCCAGGCGTCGCGCCTCAGCGCCTGACGCGAAGCACCTCGAAGCCCACGCCCGCGCTCCCAAAGCCGCTCGCTTCCTCCACGCGGACCACCAGCTCTCCGGATGGCAACGCGCCCCACACGTCCGCGCGGGTCAGGTTCGCACCGCTCATCCGCGCGTACCGGCGTGACTCCCGCCACGTCACGCCGTCCTCGCTGATGAAGAGGCGCGCGGCCACATCGCCGTCCTCGTGGACGTCTCCCACGCTGGACCAGCCCGTGCCCATCACCCAGCCCCCTCCGGGCACCGCCGAGAGCGAGTACGCCGGCCCCGGCAGCGCCATCAGCTCGCTCACCGTCCCGCCCGGAGACAGGCTCAGGAGCTTCGGGTGCTCGGGCGCGTACAGCGTCGACCGGCCGAGCAGCAGCGCCCCACCCGCATGCACCACCCCCGCCTGGGCATTGGCGCCGTAGCCCCTCAACAGCGACGTCCAGGTCCGCCCCCCATCCGTGGAGCGGAGCACCGCCGCCTGCGCGCTGCTGCTTCCCAGGGTCGCCCACAGCGCGCCCGTCTGGGGGTCCGCCACCAGACTGTAGCCATGACGGTGTGGCGTGAGCGTGGAGCGCACGGACCAGGAGGCCCCACCGTCCGTGGTCGCCCACAGCCGAATCGGCACCGCGGACGAGGTGAAGGATTGGTACTCCAGGAAGAACCACGTGCTCCCCAAGCGCGCGAAGCTCTGGGGCCCAGCGCGCGATACATGCCCAGGCGCACCACACTCCCCCAGGTCATGCCGCCGTCCGTGGAGCGCTGGAGGACGTACTCCCCGCTGTGACTGGCCACCGACAGGAGCGCCCCACCCTCCATCGCCACCAGCGTCCACAGGTTGCCACCGCGCTGCCCCCGGGCGGAGAAGGTGAGCCCTCCGTCCGTGCTCGCCATCAACCGCGAACGCGGCCCCGCGACGGGCAGGCCGTACAGCGTGCCCGCGCCATCCACCGCGAGCAGCTCGTGCGTGGCATTGGAGCGCACAAGCTCCAGGGTGAATGGCCCCTCCCCCGGTTCGGGTTCTGGCTCCGGCCCGGGTGGTGGTGGCTCGCCACCGAGCAGCAAGGACACCCTCGACACAGAGCCCCTTGAGCCCGCGTCCACCGCCTCGCCATAGAGGCAGGGCACTTCGCCGGTGCCCTCCGGCAGGACATCCACGGCGTTGAGGTACCCCTTGAACGTCGCATCCCCGTCCAGCGTCACCGCGCTCCCGAGCTCCCCATTTTCGTCCACCGTGAGGACGCGCAGCTCGTAATTCGTGTTGAGCGACCGCACCCGGTTGTAGAAGACGTACAGCGTGTCGCCGATGCGGGTGATGGCGGGCTGGGTCGCCCAGTCCGAGCTGGTCTCCAACAGCACGCGCGAGCCAAAGCTGCTCCCATCGAAGTGCCGGTAGTAGAGCTTCTCCAGCTCGTCCTTGTAGACGAGGTGCATGCCCCCCTGCCCGTCCGCCACCGCGCTCAGCGCCGCACCATGGTAGATGCCGTCGGAGAAGGCCTGGCGCACCGGTCCCCACGTCCCGATCGGGTCCGAGTCCGAACGGATGCGCATGCGCGCGGGCTCCCAGCCGTCATGCATGCCGTACAGGAAGACGAGCTTCGACCCCAGGCTGAGCAGCCGCCCCCCACCCCGCCGGCGCACCATGTCGAGCGCTTGCGCCGAACCGAAGCGCAGTCCGCCATCGATGGACACCGACACCACCGCCGTGGCCTTGCCGTCGCGTTCCAGACGGAAGGCCTGCACCCACAGCCAGCCATTCGAGTCCCGGGCCAGCAAGGCCCGTGAGTAGGCCGTGCTGGCATCCGCGTCGAAGACCCGCACCGCGGGCTCCGGCACCCAGGTATCCGGTCCGGGTTGGTAGCGCCACCATTGGAAGTAGACGTCGTGCTGACTGGAAGCCGCCAGTTGGGGCCCTTCGTAGGAATAGACGAGCGCCACATCCCGCCCCACCGCCAGCAACTCCGCCCGGTCCGTGTGCGCGGCGTTGGGCTGGATGTCAGCGACCCGCCGCACCGTGCGCAGCGCATCCTCGGAGCGGTAGAGCACCAGCCCCTTGCCCTCCATTCCCCCGTGCTGGACGGCCACCAGCCACGTCGGCGGCCGATTGATTCCCGTCTCGATGCGAACGATGTGGCGCTGCGCCGGGAGCGTCAGGGCATTGCCCCCGCTCACCGGCACCAGCGTCGTCCCGCTCGCCGCCACCACCACGGCGAGCATGGCACCAGCCAGCCCTGTCATGCGTTTCCTCCGCGAACGACTCGCCGGGAAGCTGAGCGCGGGAGCGCATGAAGGGAAGGAGGCCCATGCACCTAAGACGATTCCGACGAGCAGAGTGAACCGACACCTGCCCGTTGAGGCACGCACCCACGGCGCGCACCGGCGCCGGCAGCAGTCCCTGCCGCGGACAACCCGGCAAGGAGACCGCAACACCCGAGGGTGGATGCTCCCCAGTCATTGGAGGGCAGCCCCGACGACCGTCCATCACCAGACACGTTGAATCATCGAGGGGGCGCACCCCGCGTGGCAAAGAAACGAATGGATGGCCTTTCCGTTCCGCCCCCTGAGCTTCCAATCCCGGGCTCGACGTTTCCCGCCGTGGAGCGCTTCCTCGAGCTGACGGCCCACGTCACCCTCGGGCACATGAAGGAACGCAGTGGGCTGTCGCGCCCCTGATGTCCGCCGTACGTCCCCTGGGCTTTACGCCGTACGACCCCGGAACGACGCGTGCCGTCAGCGTGGATGATGTCGAACGCCTCCCTGGATAGCCCGAGCGTCGCTCGCGCAGGGCCTCGTCACTGATTGGACAGCGCGGTTCGAAGACTGTCGAGGAGATAGGCGTTGAGGTCCTCGCTCGACAGCTTCGGCTCCGCCCGGAGCTTGGCCCGCGCGAACTGCTGCCACTCATGCATCTCACGCGGCGTCGGCTCGCGGGGCGTGGGCGCGGGCATGCCCCGGTAGGCGCGGAACAGGAACTCGTAGGCCTCCCGGATGAAGCGCTCGATGTTGAGCTCCGCGGGCTTTCTCATGCCCGTCAGCTCACCACGCACCGCATCGCTGATGGCGTACTTGAGCGTCTCCGAGGTGATTTCCGGGTCGTCCTTCAGCTTCTCCGCCGCGAAGGCACGCCAGCGCTGCATCTCCTCGGGTGTGGGGGCGCGGGACGTCCCCAGGTAGCAGAGCGACACCCAGCCAATGGCCTCCATGATGTAGCCATCGATGTCGGCGGGGGACAACGTATCCACCCCAATGGCCTGCGCCCGCACGGCGTCATTGATGGCGCTTCGGAGCTCCTCCGGCGACATCTTCGGATTCTCGGCGAGCTTCGCGTTGGCGAAGACGCGCCAGTACGACATCTCCACCGGTGACGCGTGGCGCTCCCGCCCCTCGTAGCACAGCGACACCCACCGGACGGCATCGTCGATGAACCCGTCGATGTTCTTGGGCGACGTGGAATCGGTGCCCGTCATCATCGCGCGAAGGGTATCGGTGATGGCGTACTTGAGCGTCTCTGGAGACATCTTCGGGTCCTCCCGCAGCTTCTCCGCCGCGAAGGCGCGCCAGTACGTCATCTCCGCCGGCGTGGCGCAGCGCTTCTTCCCCTGGTAGCAGAGCGTGACCCACTTGACGGCGTCCTTGATGAACCGGTCGACGTTCTCCGGCGCCGTCGAGTCCATCTTCATCACCTTCGCGCGCACCGCGTCGATGATGGCGTACTTGAGGTCCTCCGGCTGGATGTCGGGATTCTCGCGCTTCTTCTCGGCGGCGAAGGCGCGCCACTGACGCATGTCTTCCTCGGTGGCGCGCGCGGGGTGCCCTCATAGCACCAGCTCACCCAGCTGATGGCTTCGCGGATGTACATGTCGATGTTCTCGGGCGTCGCGACGTCCAGCCCGTCACGTTCGAGCCGCAGCTCGTCCGCGATGGCGGCGCGGACCTGCTCGGCGGTGATTTTCGGGTCCTTGGCCCGAAGCTCGCGCGCGAAGCCCAACCACTGAGACCGCTCCGGTCCACGTGGCCACCGGTCGCCCTGGAAGACTTCCCGGTAGGCCTCGTCGACGCAGCGCGCCATCCGCTCATCGGTGAGCACGCCCAGCAGCGAGGGAAGGACCTCCTTCGCATGGGCCGCCTGCTGCATGGCGTTGGAGGGGCCCAGGGACTCGATGTTGTAGTGGCGGGCAGCCGCGACAGGCGCGGACCCTTGAGCCGGAATCACCGCGCCGAGCAGGTCCACGAACGCACGCGCGGAGCGCACGTCCGCCGAGGCCCTGGCATTGGACACGGCGGCAGAAGGCAGGCGCGCACCAATCCTCGTCATGAATCCCCCAGGCGATTGAATGCTCATCGCCTGGAGGGATTAAGAAGCCGGGCCGGAGGACGATAGGCCCTCCTTGCTTCAGCGCTGCTGGGACGGCGCCGGGGTGTTGAGCAGTTGCTGCTCCCACGTGAAGCTGGTGCCCACGTTGCCCATGTGGTCGATCATCAGCTTCGTCATCCCCTCCAAGGTGGACTCACGCGCCCAGTCCCGCTGGAGCTCCGCCGTGAAGACCGCGGTGGTGAGGGGCACGGCGCCCGCCTGCACCATCCGCTGGATGGCCACTTCGTGCGCCTCCACGGAGACGCCGCCCGAGGCGTCCGTGACGATGTAGACCTCATAGCCTTCGCCCAGCGCGTGAATCACAGGCATGGCCAGGCAGATTTCCGTCCACAGCGCGGCCATGACGACCTTCTTCCGGCCCGTCTCCTTCACCCAGTCGATGACCCGGCCGTCCTCCCAGGTGTTGATGAAGGTGCGATTGATGGGCTTCTGCTCGGGGAAGACGGCCTGCAACTGCGGGATGATGTAGCCGCCGCGCTCCTCGAGCACCGTGGTCAGCAGCGTGGGCACGCGGAACAACTTCGCGCAGCGCGCCAGCGCCACCGCGTTGTTGATGACGGTCTGCGAGTCATGGCTGCGCAGGCCCGCGAACTGGAACGGCTGGTGGTCAATGAGGATGAGCGCGCAGTTGTCGGGGGCGAGCAGCGCGTCAAGGCCCGTCTTGGGGTTACGAGCGGCGGTCATCGGCGTCTCCAGTAACGGCAAGGGGTGAAGGAACAGCCCGGTGACAACGCCACCGGGTTGCCGCTGCAAGGGACAATGAAGGAGGGCCTCCACTCGCAGTAGCTGGGATTCCGACGAATCACTTTCAACACGGGGTTTAAAGCGAAGGCGCCGCCCACTAGGAGTGTGTAGCGGTAATGGGGTTGGGAGCGAGACCGGACGAGAGACGCCGG
>JBKGHI010000382.1:0-6335 GCA_046520405.1 Myxococcus sp. 1LA | reverse complement strand
CCGGTGCAGCGGCCTCAGCAAGGTGGCCTGGAGCAGGTCCAGGTTCTGCGCTGCCACCTCGCGGGCGCGCGCGGAGTCGCGGCCGAGCAGGCGGAAGGCCAGCGTCTGGACGTGAATCTGCGGCGCCTCCAGCAGGTCGCGCACCGCGGGGGGCTCGGCCAGGTAGAAGTCATCCGAGCGGAGGAAGAACAGCCGCGCCAGCCGGTTCTTCTCCACGAGCGTGTCGAAGTTCCAGATGGCGTAGGCGGGCAGGGCGCCCAGCGCGTTGGCGGCGCGGCGGGCGAAGACGCCGCCCTCCTTCGGCAAGGCCTCGTAGTGCGCGGCCAGCGCGTCGAGCACCTTCGCCCATTCCTTCGAGTCGTTCGAGGTGGGCGTGTGCATGGCGGCGCGGCTGGCGAGGAAGTCCAGCAGGTCCTCGTCGTTCGCCTCCAGCGCGCGTGTCACCAGCTTGGGATACGCGGCGCGCCAGCCCGACGCGACGTGCATGCGGAAGGGGCCCCGCACCAGCTCCGGAAAGCGCGCGTACAGGGCGGTGGCGGTGGCGTCCGTCAGGGGCTGCACCCGGGCCACGCCCAGGCCGGGGAAGTTCCACTCGCCGCCCGCGCCCGCCAGCAGGAGCAGCCGGCGCCGCGTCCGGGCGGGGAGCGACGCGCGGTCCTGCACCAGCCGCCGCACCTCCGCGTCATACGTCTCCGACGTGGCCGACGTTCGCAGCAACGCGCCCCAGACGTCCTCCCAGTCCCGCGCCCACGCGAGCGCGAGCAGCTCCGGGAAGCCCTTCGCGTTCTTCCGTCCCAGCGCGCCCCAGCGGGGAAACACCGCCCGCAGGTTTCCGAGCAGGTAGGGCACCACGTCGCGTCCGCGCGTCTCCGCCAGCTCCACGAAGAGCTGCGCCGCGCCCGGCATGTGCGATTCCGGGTGGTGCTCCGTCAGCGCGGCGACCAGCGCGGCCGGGGACTGGAGGGTGCGCGCGAACGCCAGGGCATCGCGGTGCCACGTGGGCTCATCCACCAGCCGCCGGTAGAGGGCCGAGGCCAGCGCCGTGTCCCCCCGGGCCAGGGCTCGCGCGCGCAGCGTGTTCCACGGGGCGGGGCGCTCGTGGGACCCGCTCCACGGCAGGTGCTCCAGGATGAAGGGCCGGGCGGCCTCCGCGTCCACTGCGTCCAGCGCCAGGGCGGTGGGCTCGTCCAGCCGGACCCAGCCGCTGTCCAGCTTGGCCAGCTCGGTGTGCCGCGCCGCGCGGGTAGGGGCGGCCTGGACACGCCGCACGACCTCCGCCCGCCAGGTTGCCGCCTGTTGGGGCCCGCGCAGGCCCGCGAGCTTCCATGCATGAAGGCGGCGAAACATCTCCACGTCGTCAGCGCGGTCCGCGTCCGCGAGCCAGGCCTCCAGCGCGGCGGCGTTCTCCCCCGCCCAGGGGTTCACCCACTTCCCAGCGGCGGTGATGCTGCTGGGCGAGAAGCAGGACAGCATGAGGGGACGGAAGCGGACCCTGTCCCTGGCGTTGAGGGCCGGCCCCCACAGCCACGTGAAGGAACGAAAGGCGGGGCGTCGCGCCAGTTCCTCGAGCGCGGCGCGGAGCGCTTCGTCGGATTGTCTCCGGGAGAGGACGCCCCGCAGGGCGGCGTCCATCTCCTTCACCTCTCGGCGGAATCGCTGCTCCCAGCTCTCGCTCACGTCCCCGGTTTACACCGGGGGCGCCGGCGGACACAGGGGCGAAGCGGTCAGCCCATGTAGGAAGGCGGGTCGCTGGCGGGGAAGGAGGCCATGGAGCCTTCGGCGACGATGTCGCGGTTGCCGTCCGCGTCGCGTGTCTCGCCGGGGAGGATGTTCCACCGGCCGTGCTCGCCCGCGCCATACCGCGACGGGTCGTTCAGGTGGGCGGCGCGTGCGTCGATGACCATCGGCATGCGGCGCCAGGCCCGCCACTGGGCCACGAGCAGCCCCGCCTGGATGGCGGCATCTCCCAGGAAGAGGGGAGCGCGCCGCTTGCGGTTCGTGGCATACGTGGAGACGTCCACGACCAGGAGCGCGAACGCGCTGCCAATGCCCAGGTTGCGCAGCTCTGGCGTGACGCGGCTGTTGCGGTGCGCGGTGAGCAGCGTGGCGCCCACGGCGCCGGCGAGCCCGCACACCGTCTTCATCAGCCAGCCTTCGCGGACGGGGCCGATGCGCCGGGTGACCCGCTTTGGTTGGAGCAGGGGCCACAGGCCCTTCAGCAGGAAATAGGCGCCCTGGACTTCGGCCGGGTCTCTTCGGAAAAGCGAACCGAGTCGTCTGTTCATCCGCTCTCTGCCTCCCGCGCTCAAGGTGCTTCCTGGCGCGGGGAAGGGCACCTGCGCCGGACGGGCGGGCAGGCGCCACCCTGGACAGCAGGCGGGCGGTCCGCAGCGCTCAGTGGCGCCTGGGCAGGTGCACGCGGAAGGTGGTGCCCGCCTCGGCGGTGGACACCACCTCCACGCGGCCGCCATGGGCCAGGGCAATCTGCTCCACGATGAACAAGCCCAAGCCCACGCTGTGGCGCTCGGTGCCGTGGAGGGTTCCCCGCGTCATCGGCATGAAGAGGGTGGGCAGCAGCTCGGCGGGGATGGGGGCGCCTTTGTTGCTCACGCTCAGGACGACCTCCCGCACCTCGCCTCGCGCTTCCACGCGGACGGGCGAGTCGGGCGGGCTGTACTGCAAGGCATTGCTCATCAGGTTGGTGAGCAGTTGGACGATGCGGTCCGGGTCCCACGTCCCGCGCGCGTCACCTTCGTACATCAGCTCCAGCGTGCGCTCCGGGGCGGTGAGCTGCACCTCGTCCATGACCTGCCGGGCGAGCAGGTTCAGGTCCGCGGCCTGGGGGTTGATGGGGAGCGGCATGCCCGTGCGGACGTGGGTGAAGTCCAGCAGGTCCCGGATGAGCCGGTGGGCCCGGTCCGAGGCGTCGAGGATGCGGCGCAGCCCTTGCCGGGTCCGGTCAGCCAACTCCGTACGCCGCATCATCGTCGCGGCGGTCAGCGAAATGGCATGGAGCGGGTTGCGCAGGTCATGACTGACGATGCCAATGAGCTGCTCGCGCAGCAGCGACGTCTCCCGGGCGCCGAGCAGGAGGGCGTCGCGTTCGTTGAGCGCGTCCGCCTGCTCGAGCTGGTGGCCCACCAGGTCGCCCAGGTGACGGAAGATCTCCAGCTTGTCCTCGGCCAGGGCCGCGGGGTTCGCATCCAGCGCGCACATCACGCCGAAGTGGCTTCCATCCTTCCGGTACAACGGCACCGCGATGTAGCTCTCGACGCCGTACAGCTTGGGAGCGGGATGGTTCCTGAAACGCGGGTCCTGGCTCGCGTGGGTGACCAGCAGAGGCGACAGCGTGCTGCGCACGGTATCGCAGAAGGTGGTGGTGATGGCCAGCGTGTCGCCCGGCTTCAAGCCGAAGTTCATCTCGTCCAGCACGGCGCAGCAGGTCCAGTTGTCCTTGGTGACGCGGGCAACCACGGCCAGTCGCAGGCCCGTGGTTTGCGTCAGCACCCGGAGGACGGACTTGATGGCCTCGATGCGGCTCACCGCCTCGACGTCCGAGGAGGCGCTCGAGTTGCCGAGGATGTGGGGATTCGGGAGGGGGGCGCTGGTCATGAGGAGGGCCTGAGCACAACAACCCTATTCAGCACCATAGGGCCGCGCTCGGCGGATTCAGGAAGCGGGCGTCATGCGTCCGCCCAGGCCCGGTTGGCGTGCTGGATGGCCGCCAGGGAGTAAACGCTCGGCCACTCTCCGGGGCTGGGGGTGCGCCGTGCTCCTCGTCCAAGGCGCGGAAAGCCGGTCAGGCCGTTGCTGTCGCCGCGAGGTCGTTGATGTCCTTGTTCTCCAAGACGCGCTTCGGCGTCCCCTGCCGGGCGACGGCGAGCATCGCGCGTCCCAGTTGCTCCGTCGTCGTCACGAAGCCGGGGAAGAGCGCCTTCCAGACAGGATAGAGCGGGGCCATCACCGTGTAGAGGGCCTGGTACAGCCGGGTCTTCGACCGGATGCCGTGCATTGGCTGGATGTAGCCGGGCCGGAACATGTACGCGGACAGCGAGGACTGCCGCAGCAGCGCGTTCTCCGTCTCGCCCTTCACGCGCGCCCACATGGTGCGCCCACGCTCCGAGCTGTCGGTCCCCGCGCCCGACACGTAGAGGAAGCGCATGCCCGGGTTGTGCTGGCCCAGCGCCTGCGCCGCCGCCAGCGCGATGTCGAACGTGACGCGCCGGTAGTCCTGTTCCTTCATGCCCGCCGACGAGACACCCAGGCAGAAGAAGCACACGTCGTAGCCGGTGAGCTGTGGGGCGACGGCGGCGTAGTCCTGGAAGTCGGTGTGGACCCACTCGGTGAGCTTCTCGTGGCGCTGCCCGGTGGCGGTGCGGCCCACGGTGAGGACGCGCTCCACGTCCGGCGAGCGCAGGCACTCGCGGAGGACGCCCTGGCCGACCATGCCCGTGGCTCCGAAGAGGATGACTCGCATGTGCGGGGGCTCCTGTCAGTGCAGCTTGGTGGAGACGATGGGGTCCTGCTTCGCCGTGTTCCAGGGCAGTTGAGGCCACCAGCGCTCGGGCGGTGGCGGCGCACCGGGCTCGACGCGCTCTCCCGGCTTCGGGACGATGACGCGCACCCCCATGGCCTCGCCCGCGGCGAGCACCCGCTCAATGGGCTCGGTCCAGCCATGCATCGCCAGGCTGAACAGGCCCCAGTGCACGGGCAGCAGCACGCGGCCCTGGACCCACTGGTGCGCGGTGACGGCCTGCTCGGGGCCGATGTGCCAGTCAGGCCACGCGCTGTGGTACTGGCCCACTTCAATCATCGTCAGGTCGAAGGGGCCCAGCTTCTCGCCAATGTCCCTCATGGCGGGGAACAGGCCGGTGTCTCCCGAGTAGTACACGCGATGCGTGGGGCCCAGGAGCGCGAAGCCCGCCCACAGCGTGGCGTCCTTGTCGATGCCCGTTCGCCCCGAGGCATGGCGGGCGGGAGTGCAGACGACCTCCATTGTCCCCACTCGCGTGCGCTCCCACCAGTCGAGCTCGACGATGCGCGACTCGGGGATGCCCCAGTCCACCAGGTGCGCGCCGACGCCGAGCGGCACGATGAAGGTCGTGTCCCACTCCCTCATCGCCAGCACGGTGGGGTGGTCCAGGTGGTCGTAGTGGTCATGGGAGATGGCGACCGCGTCGACGGCGGGCAGCTCCGTCAACGCCAGCGGGGGCGCGTACCAGCGGCGGGGGCCTATCCAGCTCAAGGGCGAGGCGCGCTCGCTCCACACCGGGTCGATGAGAATCCGGTGTCCATCCAGCTCCACCAGCGACGTCGAGTGCCCGAGCCACGTGACGCGAAGTCCCGTGACGGGCGGCGTCGCGAACGCGCTCCGGTCCAACGACACCGACGGCAGTGCTCCCTGGGCGGGGCTCACGTCGGGACTGACCTGGAACATGCTCGCGATGGAGCCCCAGATGTCATTGTAGAGGGGCTGCGGGTTGTCGAAGTGGCCGTCCTTCCACTGCGGCGAGCGCTCCATCCGCTCCAGTCGCGCGCCCTCCGCGCCCCGTCCCAGGGCCGGCCAGGCCTGGATGGCGACCACCGCCAGGAGCATGGCCAGCAGCGCCGCCGCCCCCTTTGCTGCATACGCCAGCCTTCTGCGCCACGTCATGTCGTCCACCCGTGTCCGTCGTCGTGCGTGATGAATTGACGAAATAGCTTATTTTTGTCAATTTGTTCCGCATGGTGGGCACCAGGAGCGAGGAGCGGGACGCGTTGCGCCGGGCGGCGATTCTGGACGCCGCGCTGGAGTGCTTCCTGCAGTTCGGCTACGCGAAGACGTCACTGGATGACATCGCGAAGCGGGCGAACCTGTCGCGGCCGCTCCTCTATCTGAAGTTCAAGAACAAGGAGGACATCTTCGCGGCCGTCTTCGAGTCCCTCTTCGACGCGCGCTACCCGCGGGTGGAGCAACTGCTGGCGCAGCCGGGGACCGCGCGCGACAAGCTCCTCCAGGTGTACGAAATCCTCCTGCTGGAGCCGTGGGAGCTGATGGCGGGGGCGCCCATGGCGTCCGAGTTCTACAGCGCCTGTGAGCGGCTGTTGCCGGAGGTCGAGGCTCGCCACCGGCGGCGCTGGCTCAAGTACACGCAGGCCGCCCTGGAGTCGAAGCCGCTCTCCGAGGTGTTCATGCTGGCGGTCGACGGGCTCCAGTCCGACCTGCCCACGACCCGGGTGTTGCGCCAGCGTCTGACATTGCTCATCGAGCGCTTCACGGACTGAAGAGCTCCCGCTCGCGCGGGGCGCCGAGGCCGTTGCGGCCCGGCTGCCGCCGCGCGGGCGTCCCCCTCCGC
>JBKGHI010000381.1:0-6382 GCA_046520405.1 Myxococcus sp. 1LA | reverse complement strand
GGCGCCGCGTGCCTGGCCGGGCTTCTCATTCGAAGGCGCGCAGGCCGTCCGCCAGGGCCTCGGCCACGGTGCGGCCGTCCTCGCCGCGCGACATCTGGAGCGAGGTGCCCTCCGGGTTGGAGGAGCGCACCACCACGAAGGCCGCGGCGCCGGACGCGCGCGCCCGCTCCAGCGTCTTCAGCAGCGCGCCCAGGCCCAGGTAGGCGGTGAAGGTGGCCGCATCCGCTTCGTAGGCGCTGCCCTCGCCGAAGACGCTCTGGGCGTAGGCATCCATGGTGGAGCCGATGTCCCCGCGCTTCACGTCCAGCAGCGTGAGGGTGCCCTCGGCCTTGAACCGGCGCATCAAGTCTTGAAGCACCTGGAGGCCCGCGGGGCCGTGGCGCTCGAAGAAGGCGCTCTGGGGCTTCACCACCGCGATGGAATTGCCCGCGGCGTCAGCCACGCGTTCGCAGAAGTCTCGCAGGCCCTGGGCGTTGTCGGGCAGGCCCCAGCGCTTCAGCAAGTCCTGGGACGGGTCGATGCCAAGGCAGAAGGGCGAGCGCTGCTCGGCCAACTGGCTGAAGCGGTGGGCGAAGGGCTGGGGCGTCGTCACCGGGCGTCTCCGAAAGGAAGGGGGAAGTTCAGCGCAGCCGCCGCGCGGCCGCGTCGAAAATGGGGTTGGGCAGCAGCCTGGCCATGCGCGTGGGCACCGCGAGCTGCCAGGGGAAGGACACCTCCGCGTCACCCTGGACGATGCCCTTGCCCATCAGCTCCACCGCGTCCTCCGTCTCCAACAGGAAGGGCATGGGGAAGTTGTTGGTGGCCGTCATCTCGCTCTTCACGAAGCCGGGGTAGATGCAGGTGACGCGCACGCCGGTGCCGCGCAGGTCCACGCGCAGGCTCTCCATGAAGGTGGACAGGAAGGCCTTGGACGCGGAGTAGGCCGCGTGGCCCGCCAGCCCGCGGAAGCCCGCGAGGCTGGAGACGCCCACCAGGTGCCCGCGCTTGCGCTCCACCATCTGGGGCAGCACGGCGCTCAGCGTGGCGGCGGCGCCGGTGACGTTGGTGTCGATGATGCCGCGCACCCGCTCCCAGGGCAGCTTCTTCGCGTTCGTGGTGCCGCCCACGCCCGCGTTGGCCACCACCAGGTCCAGGCCGCCGCACTCCGCGTCGAGCGCGCGGATGCGCTCCAGGGTGGCGTCCGCCTTCGTGACGTCCAGCTCCACCGGCTCCACGGTGACGCCCGCGGCCTGGGCCTCGTCCCGCAGGGCCTGAAGCTGCGGCAAGCGCCGCCCGGCCGCGAACACGCGCGCGCCGCGCTTGGCGAGCCACAGCGCCAGCCCACGTCCCAGACCGCTGGATGCGCCTGTCACCAACGCCGTCCGGTAGCTCATCTCCGCCATGCCGCCCTCCCGTGTGCTCGCTCGCGGGGGCTTCTTGCACGGTTGCCCGTCGATGAACAGCGGCGCGAGGTCCGGCGCGCCGTCCAGCCAACGTCTACACGCGCGGCCAGTAGTGCCGCATCGCCTCGCGGCTGGCCCTCAGCGCGTCCTTCGCGTCCGTGTGCGTGTCACCCGTGGGGAAGCTGTCCTTGCGTCCGGCGAGCACCTCCACGCAGGCGTGCACGGACTGGGACAGGCCCTCCAGCGAGTAGCCTCCCTCCAGCAGCAGCACCAGCCGGCCCTGGCACACGCTGTCCGCCAGGGACTTCATCGCCGAGCACATGGCCGCGAAGCCGCGCTCGCTGACGTCCATGCCGCCAATCGGGTCGTGCTGGTGCGGGTCGAAGCCGGCGGAGACGAGGATGAGCTGGGGCCGGTACGCGTCCGCCACGGGCAGCAGCAGCTCCTCGAAAATCATCCCGTAGTCCGCGTCCGAGTTGCCGCCCGGCAGGCCCACGTTGACGGTGTAGCCCTCGCCCGCGCCCACGCCCACCTCCGGCGCGGCGCCGGTGCCCGGGAAGTAGGGGAACTGGTGCACCGACTGGTACATGACGTCCCGGCGCGACCAGAACGCCGCTTGCGTCCCGTTGCCGTGGTGCACGTCCCAGTCGAGCACCAGCACGCGCTCGGCGCCCAGCTTCCGGCCGGCCTCCGCGGCGATGGCCGCGTTGTTGTACAGGCAGAAGCCCATGGCCTTGTCGGGCTCGGCGTGGTGTCCGGGCGGGCGCACCAGCGCGAAGGCGTTGCGGGCCTCGCCCCGCATCACCGCCTCCACCGCCTGGACGGAGGCGCCCGCCGCCAGCCGCGCCGCGTCCACGCTGTCCGGCGACACCTGCGTGTCCGGGTCGACCTGCGCGCGCTGCCCGTTGATGCGCTGGAGGTACGTCAGCAGCTCCGGCGTGTGGACCGAGGCCAGCTCCGCCTCCGTGGCGGAGCGCGGCGCCGTCATGACCGTGCCCTTCACCGGCGTGCTCGCCAGCACCCCGAGGATGCGCCGCAGCCGCGAGGGCGACTCGGGATGGCCCTGGCCAGGGTCATGCTGGAAGAAGAGCGGGTCCGTCAGGAGCAGGGTGGAGGACATCGGGAGGACCTTACGCATCCGCAATGCGGGAAGTCAGCGCCCCTGGGGGGCGAACCGCGCCGGCGCCCTGTTCTTGCCCTGCCGGTGTTTCCCTCCCTACAGTGCCTCGTCTTGGCTCTCCGGTTCAAGAAACCAGGCCTGCGCAGCCTGCTGCTGGGCTCCTTCGCGCTCGTCCTCGCCCTCATCCTGGGGACGCTCTTCTTCGTCGTGCCCTCGCGCGCGGAAGCCCACCTGGAGCAGCGCCTGCAGAAGCGGGGCGAGGCCCGGGCCAGCCAGGCCGTCAGCATGCTCACGGCCCAGCCCGCCGCGGCCCTGCCTGACAGCCTGGAGCGGCTGCGTGCCGGAGACGACGACTTCAAGGTGCTGGCCGTCCTCTCCAGCGAGGGGCAGGTGCTGGCCACCCACCCGGCCGAGCCGCCCCCCTGGTTCCAGGCGGAGCTGAGGGCCCGGCAGGGCCAGCCGCTGGATGGCTTCCGCTTCGCCAACGGCGACCGCTCCGTGGCGCGGTCGGTGACGCTGTCGGGCGGCGTGGTGGGGCAGGCCCTGGTGGTGCTCGACAACGCGGGACTGGACGCGGTCGTCTACGAGCTGCGCCAACTGGTGCTGCTCGCCTTCGGCATCGGGCTGGGGCTGTTCCTGCTGGTGGCCTTCTTCATCTCCCGCGCCTTCATCCTGGTGCCGCTGGACGCGATGATGGGCATGGCCCGGCGGCTGGCGGAGGCGGACCTCACCGGGCGCGTGGACGTGGGCACCCGGGACGAGCTGGGGCAGCTCGCCGAGGCGCTCAACCGCATCGCCCAGAGCTGGCGGGACACGCTGGGCCGGGTTCGCGGCGTGTCGGACGTGGTGGCGGGGGTGGTGGAGCAGATTCACCGCACCGGCACCACGGTGTCGTCCGGCGCGGGCACGGTGCAGGCGCGCGTGGAGGAGACGTCCTCCTCCATGGTGGAGATGATGGCCTCGCTGCGCGGCATCGCGGAGAACGTGGAGGTCCTCTACCAGAGCGCCGAGGAGAGCAGCTCCTCCATCATGGAGATGGCCGCCACCAATGACGAGGTGGCGGAGAACGTCCAGGCCATGGCGGCCAGCGTGGAGGAGACCACCAGCGCCATCGAGGAGATGACGTTCTCCATCAAGGAGGTGGCCACCAACATCCAGGAGCTGTCCGCCTCCACGGAGGAGACGTCCTCGGCCATCAGTGAGATGGACGCCGCCATTGGTCAGGTGGAGGCCAACGCGAAGGAGACGGCGCGCCTGTCCGAGCAGGTCTTCGAGGACGCGCAGACGGGCGTGGAGTCCCTGCGCAAGACGCTCACCGGCATCGACCGCATCAAGGAGACCAGCCGCAGCGCGGCCAGCGTCATCGACAGCCTGGGGCGGCGCATCTCCGAGATTGGCAACATCCTCAACGTCATCGACGACGTGGCGGAGCAGACGAACCTGCTGGCGCTCAACGCGGCCATCATCGCCGCGCAGGCCGGGGAGCACGGCAAGGGCTTCGCGGTGGTGGCGGAGGAAATCAAGGACCTGGCCGAGCGCACCGGCGCGTCCACGAAGGAGATTGCCGAGCTCATCCGCAGCATCCAGGAGGAGAGCCGCAACGCCGTGGTGGTGATGAACCAGGGCGTGCGCAGCGTGGAGGAGGGCGTGCAACTGGGCCGCGAGGCGGAAGGGGCGCTGCGCAAAATCAACGACAGCACCCAGAAGTCCACGCAGATGGTGAAGGCCATCGCCCGGGCCACCGTGGAGCAGGCGCGCGGCAGCAAGCAGGTGACGGCCTCCATCCACCGCATCAGCGAGACGGTGCAGCAGATTTCCAAGGCCTCCAACGAGCAGGCCCGCGGCGGCGAGCAGATCATGAAGAGCGCGGAGAAGATGAAGGCGCTCACCGCCCACGTGCAGCGCAGCAGCCAGGAGCAGGCGCACGGCAGCAAGCAGATCACCCGCTCCATCGAAAGCATCAACGAGATGGTCACCCACCTGAACCGCGCCCAGAAGGAGCAGACCAAGGGCAGCGAGCAGGTGCTCAAGGCGGTGGAGACCATCAAGGGCGTGTCCGAGCACCAGACACGCTCCGTGAAGCAGTTGGAGGAGGCCATCGACAACCTCCAGCGGCAGGCGGAAATCCTCCGTGCGGAGGTCCGCCGCTTCCGGGTGTAGACACGTCTTCATGCCGAACCAACGACAGGTCTCCGAGCGCGCCGTCGTGCTCCTCATCGGCGCGGTCCAGTTCGTCAACATCCTGGACTTCGTGATGGTGATGCCGCTGGGCCCCGACTTCGCGAAGGGGCTGGGCATCGCGTCGTCGCATATCGGCACCATTGGCGGCGCGTACACGGCGGCCGCCAGCGTGGCGGGGCTGGTGGGCGGCTACTTCCTGGACCGCTTCGACCGGCGCCAGGCGCTGGCGGTGTCCATGCTGGGCCTGGTGGTGGCCACCGCGGCGGGCGGCTTCGCCACCGGGCTTCCCACGCTGCTGCTGGCGCGCGTGGTGGCGGGCATCTTCGGCGGGCCGGCCACCTCGCTGGCGTTGGCCATCGTCGCGGACCTCATCCCCGTGCAGCGGCGCGGGCGGGCGCTGGGGGCGGTGATGATCGCCTTCTCCGTCGCGTCGGTGGCGGGCGTGCCCCTGGCGCTGAAGCTGGCCGAGTACGGCGGCTGGCGGCTGCCCTTCTTCGTGGTGGCGGCCATCGGGCTGGTGGTGGTGCTGGGCGCCATCTTCTACCTGCCGCCCGTGCGTGGACACCTGGAGGCGAGCGCCGGGCCGCGGCCCCAGGTGGGCATGCTGGAGCTCCTGGGCCGCCGCGACATCCAGTTGTCCTACCTGATGACGGCGGTGGTGATGATGGCGGGCTTCATCCTCATCCCCAACCTCTCCGCCTACCTCCAGCAGAACGTGGGGTACCCGCGGGAGCTGCTCTGGCTGCCGTACTTCGTCGGTGGCATCGCCAGCTTCGTGACGCTGCGGGTGGCGGGGCCCATGGTGGACCGGTACGGCTCCTTCCGGGTGGGGACGGTGGGCTCGGTCCTGGTGCTGCTGTCCACCTACCTGGGCTTCCTGGCGCTGCCCCAGTGGATGCCGATTCCCATCATCTTCTCGTGCTTCATGGTCGCCATGGGGACGCGCAACGTCGCGTACCACACCCTGACGTCGCGGGTGCCGGACAGCGCGGAGCGGGCGCGCTTCATGTCGCTCCAGTCCACCGTCCAGCACATGGCCACCGCCGTGGGCGCCTTCCTCAGCGCCCGGCTGCTGGTGGACCTGCCGGATGGCACCCTGGGCGGCATCTCGCGGATGGCCGGAGTGTCCATGGCCCTGACGCTGTTGCTCCCGGCCATGCTGTGGATGGTGGAGCGGCAGGTGAAGCAGTCTGAGCAGGCGCGGGCCCTGGCGGTGGCTCCCTCGGCAGGACGCCCAGGTCCGCGCTCGCCCGGGACGGAGACTCACGCGTAGTATGGAAGGGCGCCTTGGGGTTGCCTGCCGCCCATTCCGGGTGGCGGGCGGATGCTTTGGCGCGACGAACGGTTGCGCCTGTCTCTCCGGGGCGCGATAAACCGGGCTGCCCCGGGGAGCGCGTCAGGAAAAATGTTCAACATCGGCGCAGGCGAAATGGTGTTCATCCTGGTGGCCGCGCTGCTCATTCTCGGGCCGCAGCGGTTGCCGGAGCTGGCGCGCGGCATCGGCAAGTTCCTGCGCGAGTTCCGCCGCCAGACGGATGAGGTCCGCAACGTCGTGGAGCGCGAGTTCTACGCCATGGACCAGGAAATCGGTGAGCCTCCCTCCGCGCCTGTCCGGCCGGGGACGCGCTTCGCGCCCCAGCCGCCGTCGGCGGTGGGCGGGCCGGAGGTCCCCGTCGCGGACGGCGCGGCGCCACCCGGG
>JBKGHI010000380.1:0-6417 GCA_046520405.1 Myxococcus sp. 1LA | reverse complement strand
CGAGCGCGGCGGCGGCGGCGATGAGCTTCTGCACCTTCACGGCGCGGCGGTCGGAGAGCGCCACACCGGCGGCGCGCAACGTGCGCAGCGCATGGGCCAGATGGGGACGCACGCCGGACAGGTCCGCCTCCCGCGCGGCCTGGGCAATCACATCCAACGCCTCCAGCGAGGTGGTGTGCGCCTCCGCCTCGCCCCACAGCGAAGCGCCCCCCGCGAGCAGCTCCTCCAGCCGAGGGTCCGGCACGGGCTCGACGAAGATGCGCGCGAGGAACCGGTCCGCGAAGGCGGCCAGCGACTCGTCTTCCGGCAAGGCATTGGAGGCGCCCACGCAGACGCGCAGAGGGCAGACCATCCGGGTGTGTCCGCGCCGGAAGGTGCGCTCGTTGAGGAGGCCAAGCAGCGTGTTGAGGATGGCGGTGGAGCCGAGGAACACCTCGTCGAGGAAGGCGACCTCGGCCTCGGGCAGCATGCCCTGGGTCTCTGTCTCGACGATGCCCTCGCGCAGCTTGCGCAGGTCCACGGGGCCGAAGAGCTCGGAGGGCTCGGTGAAGCGGCCCAGGAGGTATTCGAAGTAGGAGCCGCCCAGGACGCGCGCGGTGCGACGCACGGCCTCGCTCTTCGCCGTGCCCGGTGGGCCAATGACGAGCAGGTGCTCCCCCGCCACGGCGGAGAGCGCGACCAACTCCACCATCGCCTCGCGCTCGACCAGGCCCCTCCCCGCGCTGGAGAGCGCGTCACGAACGGAGGAGGCGGCGGATTCGAAGGAGATGGCCATGAACACCACCCTAACCGCCGGACTTGACCTCCGAAAGCGCGTGCAGGTTCCCTCCCCGCCCCCCTTCCGACAGGGCGGCAGTAGGTGGACTGTCCGCAGGGATGCGCATGACCCCACCCGGGCACGCGCGACTGCCGGATTTCATGACACGCAGCGGCACTGGGAGTCCCCCAGGTCGCCCTCCAGGCATAGACTGCAACGCATGAGAAAGCAGTCGACGTGGGTGGCGGTGGTGGGCGTGCTGTGTGTGGGAACAGAAGCGGTGGCGGCGGGTTGGAATGGCTATGCATCCCTGGGCGCAGGCATCACCCTGGACCATCTGAGCAACTTCCGCACGAAGGGCCCGGCCCTGCACGGCTACCTGGGCCTGGAGACCCCGCCGGGACTGTCGGTGGGCCTGCTCGCGGAGATTTCCGAGACCTGGGGCCAGCAGTTCCCGGACGCGATGCGGTCGGGACAGTTGGAGCGCGCGCAGCTCGACTACCGGGCGGTGGGCATTGAGGCGCGGCTGCGCTTCTTCCAGGACAAGCCCATCACACCGTGGGTGGGGGCTCGGCTGTCGAAGAGCTGGGGGAGCACCTTCACGCCGGATGACGTGGGGACCTGGCTGCGGCAGAACATCGACACCACGAGCATGGCCTTCCGTGTGGGCGTGGACGGCTGGTTCAGCGACACCTGGGGCGTGTCCGTCTCCACGGGCTTCCAGTTCTGCGACGTGAAGCTGACGTCGAACGCGCTGAACCAGTGCGCCAAGCTCATGCAGTCGGTGATTGCCGGGCCGGTGTTGCGCATCTGAGGCAAGGCACGCGCGCGCCCGTTAGAGTGCGCCTGCCATGAGCGCTTCGACGACATCGCCTTCCGTTGTGGGTCCACGCTGGCTGTATCTGCACGGCTTCGCCTCGGGTCCGGATTCGAAGAAGGGCGTGGCCGTGGCCCGGCACTACGCGGAGCAGGGCATCGCGGTGGAGCGGCTGAACCTGCGTGTCCCGTCCCTGGAGCAGCTCCGCCTGAGCGTCATGCTGGACACGGTGCTGGCGGCGATGGACGGGCCCGAGGAGCGGGTGGTGCTCCTGGGCTCCAGCCTGGGAGCCTCACGGCGGCCCGGGTGGCGGAGCAGGATGCCCGCGTCTGTGCGCTGGTGCTGCTGGCGCCCGCCTTCCGCGTCGTCCCGCAGCTCCGCAGGCGGATGGGGGACGCGGCGTGGCGGCACTGGGAGACGTCGGGCTGGATTGAGACGGACGACTTCGTGACCCAGCGCAAGGTGCGCATCCATTCAGGCTTCATCGCTGACGCGGAGGCGGTGGACGCCCGCACAGGGGGATGGCCCGATGTAAGGGTGCCGACGCTCATCATCCACGGCCGGCAGGATGACACCTGCGACGTTCGCAACTCGCGCCAGTGGGCAGAGGGCAAGCGCCACGTCCGGATGGTGGAGGTGGACGATGGCCATGAGCTCACGGCGTCACTGCCTCGGATTCTGGAGGAGACTGAGGTGTTCCTCCAGCCCTGGGGCGCCCGGGCTTCTCGCGCTCAGGGTTCGATGCCGTAGGCGGCGGCTACCTGCTGAGCCGCGATATGCCCTCCTCGTGTTCACGAGGAGCAACCTTCCAGGGAAGCCCAGGACGCAGCAGGCGCCGAGTTCCAACCCACGTTCCTCGCGTTCACGAAGAACGGCAGGTTCTCATGCCGGACAAACTCCCTGGCTGGCCGTTTCAGCCCACGTTCCTCGCGTTCACGAGGAGCGACACACTGAAGCGCACAGGTCTGTGGCAATGCTCACTCGGTTTCAATCCACACTCCTCGCTTTCACGAGGAGCGACCACGGAACCAATCAGCATGCCGCAAGTGCCTGAGTTTCAACCCACGCTCCTCGCGTTCACGAGGAGCGACCGTCATCAACGGCATCCCGCATCACAACATCAATTTCCAACCCACGCTCCTCGCAGTCACGAGGAGCAACGTCCGCCGGCCTCGGCAAGGCCATCCAGACGGGCGTGTTTCAACCCACGCTCCTCGCGTTCACGAGGAGCGACTCTCCGGGATGCCTCCCGGGTATTGGCTAAGGACGTTTCAACCCACGCTCCTCGCGTTCGCGAGGAGCGACTGTCGGGAACTGGGCGGGCACGGCTGCCACCTCAAGTTTCAACCCACGCTCCTCGCCTTCACGAGGAGCGACCATGACGCCATGTATGAGACGGTGGCCGCGACGTTTCAACCCACGCTCCTCGCGTTCACGAGGAGCGACCAGTCGGGCCGACGTAACGTTGAGCACCCGCCCAAAGTTTCAACCCACGCTCCTCGCGTTCACGAGGAGCGACTGCCGGGCGACAGCACCACCTTGCAGTTCGTCAGCTCCGTTTCAACCCACGCTCCTCGCGTTCACGAGGAACGACCCCTACGCATCGCCCTGGTAGGCTGCGGCAAGGCGTTTCAACCCCCGCTTCTCGCGTTCACGAGGAGCGAACCCGCGCCATCCTGGACCCGACCGATGCGCAGCACTAGTTTCAACCCACGCTCCTCGCGTCCATGAGGAGCAAGACCAGCCCCCTGCACGGGCTGGTGGTCACCGTCATGTTTCAACCCACGCTCCTCGCGTCCACGAGGAGCGACCCACCGCGGGCTTTGGCGCCGTCCTCCACCCGCGTTTCAACCCACGCTCGTCGCGTCCACAAGGAGCGACTTTCAGCGGGAGTGAGCACCCATGAGGGTGCCCGTGTTTCAACCCACGCGCCTCGCGTCCACGAGGAGCGACGGCGGTCGGTGGCAACCCAGCAGCCCCCATTAATGTTTCAACCCACGCTCCTTGTGTCCACGAGGAGCGACCGCACCGCGGGCAAGGCGCTCGGGGTGCCGCTGGAGGTTTCAACCCACGCTTCTCGCCTCCACGAGGAGCGACAACTCCCGCCGCCGCCGCGCAACTGGACCACCGTGTTTCAACCCACGCTCCTTACGTTCACGAGGAGCGACCGGCACGATGGCAGCAGAGGCGCCCTTCGCGCGGAAGTTTCAACCCACGCTCCTTGCGTTCACAAGGAGCGACTGGCACCCGCTGCCCCCTCTCAATCATCGCGACGTTTCAACCCACGCTCCTCCAGTTTACGAGGAGCGACTGGCGATGGCAGGAGAGAAGCTGGCGGGGGCGACGTTTCAACCCACGCTCCTCTCGTTCACGAGGAGCGACCAGGATCTGGGCCGACAGGTGCGTAAGGGCGAGTTTCAACCCACGCTCCTCGCGTTCACGAGGAGCGACGACCTGCGCCTTGAGCGCCGCCTTCGTCTCCGTGTTTCAACCCACGCCCCTCGCGTTCACGAGGAGCGACTTTGGTGCTGCTCATCATCGCGATGATATTCGGGAGGTTTCAACCCACGCTCCTCGCGTTTACGAGGTAAGCCCCCCAACCAGGCACGGCATCCACCGGCACGACGTTTCAACCCACGCGCCTCGCGTTCACGAGGAGCGACGCTTTGACGATGGCAGGCGGCGCCGGCGAATTGCAGTTTCACCCCACCCACGCCCCTCGCGTTCACGAGGAGCGACAGGTTGGGGCACCTTGCGTTCCGCCGACCCCGGAGCGGTTTCAACCCACGCCCCTCGCGTTCACGAGGAGCGACGGCGCTCCAGTATGCCCACCGCCGGATCGAACCGGTTTCAACCCACGCCCCTCGCGTTCACGAGGAGCGACTGGCGCCCCGTTGCGCGCGGCTGGTGGCGCGCGGCGTTTCAACCCACGCCCCTCGCGTTCACGAGGAGCGACGGCGTCATAGGGGGAGCCGGGCACTCATACTCGTTTCAACCCACGCCCCTCGCGTTCACGAGGAGCGACAAATCGAGCGTGCAGCCGAAGACGAGCGTGTCAACGTTTCAACCCACGCCCCTCGCGTTCACGAGGAGCGACGTGAGCTGCTTGAAGTAGTCCTCGCCCCACTCCGGGTTTCAACCCACGCCCCTCGCGTTCACGAGGAGCGACCGGGCGGCGTCGCGCCACGCCAGACACCTTCTCGCGGTTTCAACCCACGCTCCTCGCGTTCACGAGGAGCGACGGAGACTCCCTCGCCAACGTGCTGGAGGTAGCCGTGTTTCAACCCGCGCTCCTCGCGTTCACGAGGAGCGACCGCCCCCGGTTGCAGTCGGGCAGGTGCGACAGGGTTTCAACCCACGCTCCTCGCGTTCACGAGGAGCGACCGAGCTGCAAGGTGGTGCTGTCGCCCGGCAGCAAGTTTCAACCCACGCTCCTCGCGTTCACGAGGAGCGACCGCCAAAAGGGACCGGTTCTGACGCGGCCCTCCAGGTTTCAACCCACGCTCCTCGCGTTCACGAGGAGCGACCTGATGACCAGCGTCGAGCCCCACCCCTTCTACAAGTTTCAACCCACGATCCTCGCGTTCACGAGGAGCGACGTCCGTCACGGTCTTGTCGACGACCTCTGCCTTGTTTCAACCCACGCTCCTCGCGTTCACGAGGAGCGACACGTGCGCCCGTCCGTTCCCGGCCGGCGTGACGTTTCAACCCACGCTCCTCGCGTTCACGAGGAGCGACCATGGGCCCACTGGTAGGTCCTCAGGGCCAGCACGTTTCAACCCACGCTCCCCGCGTTCACGAGGAGCGACGGTCATTGGTTGACACTCCGACTGCGGCAAAAAGTTTCAACCCACGCTCCCCGCGTTCACGAGGAGCGACTTTGGAAACCGTCCTGGCCAAGCGCCAGCTGTTGGTTTCAACCCACGCTCCCCGCGTTCACGAGGAGCGACCTGTCCGGCCGGGAGCGCCTGGGCCTCCAGCAGCGTTTCAACCCACGCTCCCCGCGTTCACGAGGAGCGACTCTCCCTCCCCCTCCCACGGACGGGACACCATGTTTCAACCCACGCTCCCCGCGTTCACGAGGAGCGACCTGCGCCGGCGATTCGCGCCAGGCGCGCTCGCTGTTTCAACCCACGCTCCCCGCGTTCACGAGGAGCGACTCCGCCACCTGCTTCTCGATGCGCCCGGCCATGTTTCAACCCACGCTCCCCGCGTTCACGAGGAGCGACCGCGCGATGTTACTACTGGCCTCCGTGGCGAACAGGTGTTTCAACCCACGCTCCCCGCGTTCACGAGGAGCGACTTTCGCGCCGCACTGCGCGCGCGGCAGCCGGGCCGCGTTTCAACCCACGCTCCCCGCGTTCACGAGGAGCGACGGCCGCTGGCTGATGAGCGTGACGCCCAGGCCGTTTCAACCCACGCTCCCCGCGTTCACGAGGAGCGACACTCGCCTACGAACACGTCGTAGCCGAGCATCGAGTTTCAACCCACGCTCCCCGCGTTCACGAGGAGCGACAGGGGGCTCTCCAGCGGCTGCACCGCGACTGTGTTTCAACCCACGCTCCCCGCGTTCACGAGGAGCGACCCCAAGCCGACCCACACCCAGCCAGGAGCCGTCATGTTTCAACCCACGCTCCTCGCGTTCACGAGGAGCGACCTTTCAATGCATCGTCCGGTGTTGTCTACGGCATGTTTCAACCCACGCTCCCCGCGTTCACGAGGAGCGACCAGGCAAGCCGGCACGCGTCAGCATGAGGCTGTTGTTTCAACCCACGCTCCCCGCGTTCACGAGGAGCGACGAGCGCACCTTCGCCGCCGAGGGGGAAGTGCTTGTTTCAACCCA
>JBKGHI010000037.1:0-54354 GCA_046520405.1 Myxococcus sp. 1LA | reverse complement strand
CGCCGCCGCCCGCGGGCGACGCGCCGTTGGCCGCCGAGGCCCCCGCGGGCGAGCCGCTGGTGCTCGAGCCTTCGCCGGAGGTGGTGGAGAAGAAGTTCGAAAGCGTGGTGGTGGGAACGTCGGAGGCGCGTACGAGCGGCTCCATCCACGTGCTGAAGCCCGCGCAGTTGGAGCGCTTCGAGCGCGATGACCCGGAGGCCATCCTCCGGACGGTCCCCGGTGTGTATGCGCGAGGGGAGGACGGCTTCGGCCTGCGGCCCAACGTGGGGCTGCGCGGCGTCAACCCGGACCGCAGCAAGAAGGTCACCCTCCTGGAGGACGGTGTCCTCTTCGGCCCCGCGCCGTACTCCGCGCCGGCGGCCTACTACTTCCCGCTGGCCACGCGCATGCAGAGCATCCGCGTGCTCAAGGGGCCCTCGGCCATCCAGCAGGGGCCGCAGACGGTGGGCGGCTCCGTGGAGTTCCTCACCCGAGACATCCCCGCGTCCGAGTACGCGTGGTTGGACGTGGCGGGCGGCGAGTACCTCTACGGCAAGGCGCACGGCGTCTTCGGCGCCAGCACCGAGCGCGCGGGCTTCCTGCTCGAGGGCGTCCACCTGCGCAGTGACGGCTTCAAGGAGCTGGACACCGTGGGTGGCAACACGGGCTTCACCCGCAACGAGTGGATGGCCAAGGGCCGTTACCTGCTCGTGCCCGAGGGGCCGGTGCGCCAGACGCTCCAGCTCAAGCTGGGCTACTCGGACGAGGATTCGAACGAGACGTACCTGGGCCTGAGCGACGCGGACTTCGCCGCCGCGCCGCTGCGCCGGTACGTCGCGAGCGCCCTGGACCACATGAAGTGGCACCGCACGCAGGTGGTGCTCAGCCACGAGCTCGAGGCGGGCGGGCTGGCCATCACGACGTCCGTCTACCGGCATGACCTGAGCCGGGCGTGGCGCAAGGTGAACCGCTTCCGCGGCGCCTCCATCGCCAGCGTGCTGGCGGACCCCACCAGCGCGCGCAACGCCATCTATTACGGCGTGCTCACCGGCGAGTTGGACACGTCATCCGCCCAGGACGCGCTGCTCATTGGCCCCAATGACCGCACGTACGTGTCCCAGGGCCTCCAGAGCATCGCCCGCTGGGCGACGAACATCGGGCCGCTGAGCCACAACATCGAGCTGGGCGCGCGCTTCCACTACGACAGCATCCGCCGCCTCCACACTGAGGACGCCTTCCTCATGCAGGGCGGCCAGCTCGTCCGGACCAACGAGCCCACGTACACCACGGCCGACAACAAGGACGCCACGCACGCCGTCGCCCTGCACGCGACGGACGCCATCTCTTGGGGCCCCTGGTCCTGACGCCGGGCGTGCGTTTGGAAATCATCCGCTCCGAGTCCTCGAACCGCCTGACGGGCGCCGAGTCCAGCGGCGCGCTGGAGGTGCTCATGCCGGGCATGGGCGTCTACGGGGCGCTGACGCGCGAGCTGGGCCTGTTCGCCGGTGCCTACCGCGGCTTCTCGCCGCCCGCGCCGGGCCAGCCGGACACGGTGCTGCCGGAGAAGAGCATCAACTACGAGGCGGGTGCCCGGTGGACGCGCCGGGGCGAGCGGCTGGAGGCGGTGGGCTTCTTCAACGACTACTCGAACCTCACCGACATCTGCACCTTCTCCAGTGGCTGCCTCAACGACGACCTGGACCGGCAGACGGACGCGGGCAAGGCGTACATCTATGGCCTGGAGGTCTTCGGCGAGAAGACCTTCCGTCCGGGTGGCGGCGTGACGTTCCCCGTGTCGCTGTCCTACACCTTCACGCGCACGCGGCTGCGCGAGGACTTCCAGTCGGCGGACCCGCAGTTCGGCAACGTGCGCGCGGGCGATGAGCTGCCGTACGTGCCCCAGCACCAGCTCTACGCCACCGCGGGCGTGGAGACGTCCTGGGGCGGGCTGGCCCTGAGCGCCTACTACGTGGATGCCATGCGCGAGCAGGCGGGGCAGGGCGAGGCGCCTCCGGGCGAGCTGACGGACGCGCTGCTGACGTTCGACGTCAACGCGAACTGGAACTTCTCCCGCTGGGGCCAGCTGTACCTGAGCGCCCGCAACATCCTGGACGAGCAGGGCGTCGTGTCTCGCCGTCCCTATGGGGCCCGGCCCAACGCGCCGCGGACCGTCATCGTGGGCGTCAAGCTGGGCATCTGAGGCGCGGGTCGCGGACCGCTTCTAGAGATAGAAGCGGTCCGTCACGCCCGCGGTGCGCTGGAGGATGGCGCTCCAGCCCAGCCACAGGGGGATGCCGCTGGCGTCCGCCCGGGCCTCCGCGCCCAGGGCGCCCAGCGAGCCCGTGCAGCCGGCCAGGGTGAACAGTCCTGAATCGGTCAGGTGTGCGAGCAGCGCGCGCAACGTGGGCATGCCACGTGACTCGAAGCGGTTGGCGACGTCATCGCGACCCGTGAAGTCCGGCTCGTCGAGCGTGCCATCGAGGAAGCGTTCCAGGGCCCACCAGAAGAGGTACACCTCCGCCCTGCGGCCGGAGGCCACGGCCGCGGCGGCGATGGACAGGCCTTGATGCACGCGGTCGTAGTCGCCGCTGTGCAGGAAGACAACCACGTGGGTCGGGGGGGCGCTCACGCGGCGCTCATACCGCCCACAAGCCGCCAGCGTCCACCCACACGCTGGGATGGACCGCCCGGGCCCTTTGGCTTGCACCTTGGCCGCCGTGCTTGCTAGGAAACCTCGGTCATTCGGGCACTTACGCGCCCTGGCTCTCAGGGCGGACCGGACTTCAGCGAGATGGGCGAGGACATCACAGCCAGACGCAAGGACGCGCATCTCGACCTCTGCGCCACGGGCGACGTCGAACCCACCGGCAACAGCACCCTGCTGGAGTGCGTGAAACTGGTCCACTGCGCGATGCCGGAGATGGCCGTGGAGGACGTGGACCTGTCCACGCCGTTCCTGGGCAAGCGGCTGCGCTACCCGTTGCTCGTCACCGGCATGACAGGTGGCACGGAGCGTGCGGGTGTGGTGAACCGCGACCTGGCGCAGCTCGCCGAGCGCCATGGGCTGGCCTTCGGTGTGGGGAGTCAGCGCGCCATGTCGGAGGACGCCTCGCGGGCCGCCTCCTTCCAGGTGCGGCAGGTGGCGCCCACGGTGGCACTCCTGGGCAACATCGGCATGTTCCAGGCCATCCGCCTGGGCGTGGATGGAACGCGTCGGCTGGTGGACGGCATTGGCGCGGACGGGCTGGCGTTGCACCTCAACGCGGGCCAGGAGCTGACGCAGCCGGAAGGCGACCGGGACTTCCAGGGCGGCTACCGCGTGGTGGAGCTGCTGGTGCGCGCCTTCGGAGACCGGCTGCTGGTGAAGGAGACGGGCTGCGGCATTGGCCCGGACGTCGCGCGGCGGCTGGTGGCCCTGGGCGTGCGGAACATCGACGTGTCCGGCCTGGGCGGGACGTCCTGGGTGCGCGTGGAACAACTTCGCGCCTCGGGCGTACAGGCACAGCTGGGGGCGGAGTTCAGCGCGTGGGGCATCCCCACGGCGGCGGCCCTGGCCACCGTGCGTCGCGCCGTGGGCTCCGACGTCCAACTGGTGGCGAGCGGCGGCCTGCGCACGGGGCTGGACACGGCCAAGGTGCTGGCGCTGGGGGCGAACCTGGCGGGCCTGGCGCTGCCGCTGTTCCGCGCACAGCAGGCGGGCGGGCTGGTGGCGGCGGAGGCGGCGCTGGAAGTCATCCTGGCGGGGCTGCGCCAGGCGCTGGTCCTGACGGGAAGCAGAAGCTGCGCTGAACTGAGACAGCGGCCCCGGGTGGTCACCGGAGAGTTGAAGGATTGGTTGGCGGCGCTGTAGAGGGTGGCCGCGCCGAAGTCTGGAAGGAAGAACATGTCTGACACCGTGACGTCCCGGCTTCCCGGGTTCCACAAGCTGCCGATGGAGGAGCGCCACGCGCACCTCTCCCGCATGTTCCGGCTCACGCCCGAGGACCTGCAGCAGCTGCTGGGCTCGGAGGCGCTCCAGCCTGTCCTGGCGAACCAGATGATTGAGAACGCGGTGGGGACCTTCTCCCTGCCGCTGGGCCTGGGACTGAACCTCCAGGTCAACGGGCGCGACTACCTGGTGCCCATGGCGGTGGAGGAGCCGTCCGTGGTGGCGGCGGTGTCCTTCGCGGCGAAAATCGTCCGGGAGGCGGGCGGCTTCATCGGCGAGGCGGACCCCTCGCTGATGATTGGCCAGGTGCAGGTGTCGCGCTACGGCGACCCGACGGTGGCCACCGAGCACATCCTGGCGCACAAGGAGCAGATTCTCGCGCTGGCCAACAGCTTCCACCCGGCCATGGTGGCGCGTGGCGGCGGGGCCAAGGACGTGGAGGTGCGCGTGCTGCCGGCCCCGGAGGGCCCGCGCGGCGAGCCGCTGCTCATCGTCCACCTCATCATCGACGCCCAGGAGGCGATGGGGGCCAACCTCATCAACACCATGGCGGAGGGCGTGGCGCCGCTCATCGAGCAGATTACCGGCGGCAAGGTGTACCTGCGCATCCTCTCCAACCTGGCGGACCGCCGGCTGGCGCGCGCCATGTGCCGCATCCCCATCCCGCTGCTGGCGGACTTCGAGATGCCGGCCGAGGAGATCGCCGAGGGCATCGCCCAGGCCAGCCGCTTCGCGGAGGCCGACCCGTACCGCGCCGCCACGCACAACAAGGGCGTGATGAACGGCATCGACGCGGTGGCCATCGCCACGGGGCAGGACTGGCGGGCCATTGAAGCGGGCGCGCACGCGTTCGCCTGCCGCAACGGGCAGTACCGGCCGCTGTCCACCTGGTACCTGGAAGAGGGCCACCTGGTGGGCCGCATCGAGCTGCCCATGGCGCTGGGCACGGTGGGCGGGCCCATCAAGATCCACCCGGGCGTGCAGATGGCGCTCAAGCTGATGCAGACCTCCTCGGTGCGCGAGCTGTCCATGGTGTTCGCGGCGGTGGGGCTGGCGCAGAACTTCGCGGCGCTCCGGGCGCTGGGCAGCGTGGGCATCCAGAAGGGCCACATGGCGATGCACGCGCGCTGCGTGGCGGTGACGGCGGGCGCGCGGGGCGACTGGGTGGAGAAGATCGCCAACCTGCTGGTGAAGGCGGGCCACGTGAAGGTGGAGAAGGCCCGCGAGCTGCTGGCCAGCCTCCCCGCCGAGGATGCCGCGGCCGCGACCGGCACCACTGTCTGACGCCGTGGCCCCTCGTCCTGAATCCTTGTCGGCCTTCGGCGCCGGCAAGGTCATCCTGCTGGGTGAGCACAGCGTCGTGTACGGGCACCCGGCCCTGGCCGGGCCCTTGTCGCAGGGCGTGACGGCGCGTGCCGTGCCCGCGAAGTCGTGTCAGCTCTCGTTTCCCGCCGCGTTGAGCCGCCCGCAGCGGGCGCAGCTCACGGCGGCGTTCGCCCGCGCCGCGGAGGTGACGGGCGCGCCGCCGGTGAAGGTGTCGCTGGAGGCGGACCTGCCGCTGGCGGTGGGGCTGGGGAGCTCGGCGGCCCTGTCGGTGGCGTGCGCGCGGCTGCTGCTCCAGGCGGCGGGCGCGGAGCCCACGCACAAGGACGCGGTGCGCGTGGCATGGGCCATGGAACAGGAGTTCCACGGCGCTCCGTCCGGCCTGGACCACACGACGAGCGCGATGGAGCAGCTGGTCCTCTACCGGCGCAAGCCGGGGGCGGCGAAGGGCACGGGGCAGGTGGTGGATAGCCCCAAGCCCCTGCACGTGGTGGTGACGCTCGCGGGTGAGCGCAGCCCCACGAAGAAGACGGTGGGCGCGCTGCGCGAGCGGCAGGCGCGCTGGCCGTCGCGCTACGAGCGCCTGTTCAAGGAGATTGGACGGGTGTCCACGGAGGGCGCGCAGGCAGTGGCGGCGGGAGATTTGGAGGCGCTGGGGGACGCGATGAACGTCAACCAGGGCCTGCTCGCGGCGCTGGGCCTGTCGTCGACGCCGCTGGAAGAGATGGTCTACCGGTTGCGGGAGCTGGGGGCGCTGGGCGCCAAGCTGACCGGGGCCGGTGGAGATGGTGGGGCCGTCATCGGCCTGTTCCTTGAGCCCAAGCCGGTGGTGACGAAGCTCCGCCGGATGGGCGTGCGCTGCTTCAGCAGCCAGCTCGCGGGTCCGCGGGCGTCGTGAGTCTTCCCATGAAAGCCACAGCTCTGGCGCATCCCAACATCGCCCTGGTGAAGTACTGGGGGAAGCGGGACGACGCGCTGATTCTTCCGCATCAATCCAGCCTGTCCCTCACGCTGTCGCCGCTGTCGGTGACGACCACGGTGGAGTTCGGCGCCGCGAGCGACCAGGTGGAGCTCAACGGGCACACCGCGAAGGGCAGCGAGCGCGACCGCGTGCTGCGCCTGCTGGAGACGGTGCGCGCCCATGCGAAGGCCGACCTGGGCCCCGCGAAGGTGGTGTCGCGCGGAGACTTCCCCATGGCGGCGGGGCTGGCCAGCAGCGCGGCGGGCTTCGCGGCGCTGGCGGTGGCGGGACGCGCGGCGGCGGGGCTGCCGTCAGAGCCTCGCGCGGCCAGCATCCTCGCGCGTCTGGGCAGCGGCTCCGCGTGCCGGAGCGTGCAGGGTGGCTTCTGTGAGTGGCAGCGCGGCGAGCGTCCGGATGGCGAGGACAGCTTCGCGGTGCAGCGCTTCGACGCGGCCCACTGGCCGGACGTGCGCATGGTGGTGGCGATTCTCGACCGCGGTGAGAAAGAGGTGAAGTCGCGGGACGGGATGAAGCTCACGGTGGACACCAGCCCGTACTACCCGGCGTGGGTGAAGGACGCAGAGGCGGAGGTGGTGCAGGTGCGCGAGCACATCGCGAAGCGCGACCTGCAGGCCCTGGGCGAGCTGTGTGAGCGCAACGCGTGGCGGATGCACGCGACGTCCTTCGCCGCGAACCCGCCGCTCAGCTACATGAGCTCCGGCACGCTGGCGCTCATCCAGCACCTGAAGGAGCAGCGCAAGAAGGGCATCCCAGTGTGGTTCACGCTGGACGCGGGGCCCAACCCGGTGCTGCTGACGGACGCCGCGCACGAGGTGGCCGCGGAGGCGCTGGCTCGCGCGTGTGGCGCAGTGGATGTGATTCGCTGCGTGCCCGGTGGTGACGCGGAGCTGAAGGCGGAGCACCTCTTCTGATGGAGCGCGCCCTCTCCGCGCCGGGCAAGCTGTTCCTCTCGGGTGAGTACGCCGTCCTGTGGGGCGGGGTGGCGCGGTTGGCCGCGGTGGCGCCGCGCACCGCCGCGTATGTCCGCCGCCGCGCGGATGCGCGCGTGCACGTGTGTCTGGAGGAGGGGACGCTGGCGGGGAGTACGACGCCGCTGGGCGTGCGTTGGGCGCGGGAAGTGCCGGCGGGGTTCGCCTTCGTGGCGCGGGCGCTGGATGAGGCCCTGCGGGCGCATGGACGCGCGAGTCAGGGTTTCGATTTGGCGGTGGCGCCGTCCGCGGTGGGGCCGAACGGGCAGAAGCTGGGCATGGGCGGCAGTGCGTGCGCGACGGTGCTGGCGGCGGAGGGTGTGCGCTACGTGCTGGAGGAGCGTTACGACGCGCTGAAGCTGGCGCTCCTGGCGCACACGCTGGGGCAGGGCGGGAAGGGCAGCGGCGGGGACGTGGCGACGAGCTTCGCTGGAGGCGTCCTGCGCTACCGGCGCTACGACGTGGCGCCCTTGATTGAAGCGAGCAACACCGGGCGGCTGCGCGCGGCGATGGCGGAGTCTCCGTCGGTGGACGTGTGGCGGTTGCCTTCGCCCCGGGCGTCCATGGCGTATGCCTTCACGGGCGAGAGCGCCTCGACGCGGGTGCTGATTGGCCAGGTGGAGGCCCGGCTGGAGGAGGCGGGCCGCCGGAGCTTCGTGGAGCGCTCGGACACGCTGGGCCACGCGATTGAAGACGGGCTGAGCGGCGGTGACTTCCGGGCCTTCTCAGAGGCCGTGAAGGCACAGCACGCGCTGCTGCTGGAGCTGGGGCCGCTGGAGACGGAAGGCATGCGGCGCGCGTTGGCACTGGCTGCGACCTACGGTGCCGCTGGCAAGCTGTCCGGCGCAGGTGGTGGGGACGGCTGCATCCTGTTCGCACCGGATGCGCAGGTCCGTGCGGAGATGTGCAAGGGATTGGAAGCCCGGGGCTTCCACACGCTGCCGCTGGATGCCGAGCTTGGTGTGCGTGGCGAGGCCCAGGTTGCTCCCCGGCTGCGGACCTGGGTCGACGCTCTAACCTGAGCGCGCTTCTTCACTGACACGCCGGCTCCGGTCATCTGCCTTGCATCCCGAGGTGGAAGCCGTTGACTTGGAGTTGAAGATGCTCGGCACGGACGACCACTTTGTTTGGGGCCAGGGCTGGAGATGAGCCACAGGATTGCCGCACTGTATCGTTTCGGGGCTTCTGAGCGGATTGTTTCGGAGCTCAAGAGCGTACTCCATCGTGCAGGAGCCTCTATGGGGCATCCCCAGGATGGGCTCGCCATTGTTATTGATGCGGAAGGGGAACAGATTCCCTCAACAGAGGCTGCCTTGATGCAGCTCTTTCACGAGCAGGATGAAGTGAGCTTCCAATGGTGGCAGGGCGCTCAGTTGTCCATCTACTGTCGTGTCCGAGTCATGGGGGAGGTCGTTGTTGTGGAGTTTGGGCTTGAGGGGACGACTCCACAAGAACGATCGCTCGTCGGAGAGTTGCTCCTAGAGTACGTCCTGTCTGAACGTGAGCATGTTGTTTCGTTTGTATACGACCCCGAAGGGTTTACTGAGGATTGCGACTTGGATGGGCTCTTCGTACGAGGTGAGCTTGTTGACTGGCGTCGACCTGGTATCGGGTTTCCAGATGTATTGGTGGTTCACGAGACGCTCCAGTTTCGTCTGAAGAATGTTCCAAGGAATGTTGAGAGAGTCTCGGGGGAGGGGCTTGTTGTCATGAAATGGAGGCAGCCCAGGTAGGACGCCCGGACACGTTGGCTTGGGCTGCGAGACGGTGAGTGTGCCAATGGATTTGGTAAAGCTCAGCATTCCCTATGGCTTCATTCGGGAGAGGACGCGGCTTGGCTGGCGCGAGGTTCTCTTCGGCATGGACAACGAACTCGTGTCTTCCGAAGTGCCCGTTGAAATGGCCGTGGAGCAACTCGGCATCGAGGAGGGTCCTGCGCGGGCGCTCGTCGCTCTCGGGGGCATGGAGAAGTGGGACTCACCTCGAGCCTACGTGGAGTCGCTTGCAGATTCCGAAGCAACTCAGAGTGACGAGGCGCTCAACGAGAAGTGGCTCTACCTCGTCTTGGCATGGGTGTTCGTCAACAGAGTGCGCTTCTCCGATCCACTTCAGAAGGTCGAGGAGATTCATGCCGACTTCGGGTACCCGACACGTGTTGCCGAGTTCGTCCGATACACGCCTTCTGAAGAGCCAGATCTCAGTAGCCGCGAATTGAATGAGCAGAGGCTCTATAGAAAGTGGGAGAGCTACTTGGACGAAATGGCTGCCAAATATGCTTCTCGGTGAAGCCTACTTGGAGCGGGAGATGGGATGGGCAAGGCCCGCATCTTGTGTAGCTGGCTTGGAGAGGCCGTCCCAGCTGGGGTCGAAGTCCTCACATTTCATGCTCCGCTCCTCGTGGGGGCGTCCGCAAGGGGGATGTCAATGCTCGTCGTTCATGCCGATGTCAGTACGCTGAAGCGCACACTGTCTGGACTCGTCACAGGCGTGGTTGTTCTCCGACGTGAGGGGTTCGCATTCCCTGATGATGCATGGAGCGACGCCCCAGTAGTCGTGCTCGGTTGGTGGATGGAGGCGTTGCTTGAGGTTTGGGCTGGACGGAACTCGACTGCTCACTGCCTCTTCATGGACGGGCCGTTCTCGTTTGAGGTGACGCGCCACGGCAGCGAATTCCTGGTCCAGTGCCTCCGACGGCAACGTTCCGAGCACGTCGTTCATGAGGAGCGAGTTCCCGTCGATGTGTTCATGCGGGAGGTGGCCGCAAACGCATCCCGGGTTGTCGACGTCTGCGAGGAACACGGGTGGGCGTCGAGCGATGTGTGTCGCCTCAAGAACCTCGTTCGTACTCATGCGCTTGAGGGCCGAGGCTGCCCAGCGAACTCGTCCCACTGAACGGTCAGGGGCAGGGCGGGTTGTCGCTGTAGGGTTCGCCCCGCGCGACGTAGAGCAGGATGTCGGAGTCCTGCGAGGAGTAGCCATCCGTGTTCTCTCCGAAGGCGTGGAACGTGAAGTAGTTCTGGCCGTGCTCGAAGCGCTCCGCCTTGCCTTCGCGGATGGCTTTGTCGACGTCGAGGACCAGCTCGGCCTGCGCCGTGTTCTCACCCAGGCAGGACCAGTTAGGTCCGGGCACGCACTCCACCGGTGCGTCCATCGCGAGCCCGCCCGGCTTGGGATTGCGGCTGGGCGCGCCGTTGGCCCCTGGCGTTGTCTGCACGATCTTCAGCTCGCCCGCCCAGCGCATGCGCACGAGGTCGCCGCGATTCACTGGGACGTTGTACTCGAACTGCATTCCCTCCGCGTCGTTGTAGAACTCGACGACGCGGCACTTGCGTCCCTTGGACGGGTCAATCGCGCAGCAGGCTCCATCCGTTGAGGGGCCGGTCTCCGCGCGGGAGAGGAGGAACTGCATGTTCGTCCCCGTGGGGACGTGATCCGGTCCGCGGCACTCCCACGGGCAGTCCGAGCAGCCGTAGGCGCAGCCATCCGAGAGGTGAATCATCCCCGGGCGATACTGGGTCGTGTCGATCAGGAACTCACCAAGGTGGTACGGCCCGTTCACGCACGAGTAATTCGGCCCACCCGCGCAGTTGGTGCGAGGCCCGCTCGCCAGCCCTCCAGGAAGCAGCGTGTCCTCATTCACGTTGTGGACCTGCACGACGTTGTGCAGTCCCGTCCAACGGAAGAGGACGAGGTCCCCCTGCTTCGCCGCGAAGGTCGGCTCCACCCAGTCGTAATGCGCCACGGTCGTGAAGTTGTTGACCTCGAACAGCGTGCAGTTTTCGCGGCTCGCATAGGCCGCGTAGCGCCCGTTGTAGTGGAGGGGATTGGCGAGCGCGCTGCACGGCTTCGGTACATACTGAGGGCTGGGGTTCTCACGCGTGGTCAGCGCGATGGAGACGATTCCTCCGGCGGGGTTTCCCTCGTCCACGAAGAAGTAGATGCCCGGGCGGTAGCCGCACGGCGAGGTGCCGGTGTTCCAGTCGAACGAGCCCTGGACGGTCTTCGGTCCACTCGCAATCTGCAGTGGCCACTGGGCGTCGCCGTAGGGGGCGACGGGCGGATCCTGCCCCTCGAAGTTCTTCACCTGCAGCACGTTGTGCGGCTTGCCGTCGTTCCAGACGAAGCGCACGGTGTCGCCTTCTTTGGCGAAGTGCACGTTGCTCCGGCTGGGCCAGGCAATCTCGACGACCCGGCCCGGCGGGTTGTCTGTGCCGGGACACGCCGTCTCCCGATCCGGGATGCCATGATTGCCCCCGGAGCCCGCATCCGCGGCGCCTGGGGGGGCATTGGGCCCTGCGTCAGGCGAATCGGAGGTGGTCGTGGAACTGCAAGCCATGCTGACGACGAAGAGGAGCACGAGCGCGAGGCGGTCCATGATGCAGGACAGCGTAGGTCAGCGGCAGTGACGGAGAGAAGGCTGTGCTCGGCAGCCGTCAGAACATCTGCCCGAACGTGACGTAGCAGCGCTGCCGCCCGGAGCCGGTGGAGACCGCATAGTCCATGCGAATCACCGCCGCGCGCCGGGAGAAGCGCAGGCCTCCGCCGACGCCCGGGTGCCACTGCCACCACTTGCCATCCGAGACGCCCGGATGCCACACGCGCCCCAGGTCCACGAAGGCCACCGCGCCCAACTTCAACGGCTGACCGAACACCCGGAACTGTGCCGCCTGATAACGCAGCTCCGTGTTGGTGAACGCCTTGATGTTCCCGGCGAAGCGGTTGCGCTCGATGCCGCGCACGCTGTTCATGCCGCCAACGCCCTCGGACACATTGACGCCGCCGGTGTTGCTCCACTCGTAGAACGGCACGTCGCCGAAGAGCATGTCCAGCGTCATCCGGTGCGCCAGCGTCAGCCGTGAGGTCAGCGGAAAGTAGCGCCGCTCGCTCAGGGTGATGCCCACGTAGTGGTAGCGATTGCCCGTGGCGTTGCCGGAGATGCGCAGCGACAGCTCCTCCACGCCGCCTTCGCGCGGGTCCGACTCGTTGTCGCGCGTGTCCCAGAGCATGCCTGCGAGCAACTGCCCCATGTTGCCGCCGTCCATCCCCAGGGGCTTCTCCATCGACAGCATGGACTTCTCGTAGGCCTCCACGCGCATGTGCCGCCAGCCGTAGCCCACGTAGGACTGGAGTGGATGTTCCTCTCCGAAAGGGTGACCTCTCAGCCGCAACCAGAAGCCCGGCGTTCCCTTGTCGAAGTTGTACAGCTCGTTGTTCACGTCCCCGCGGAACTCCGGCGCGGACTGGTTGCCCGCGCCGAAGAAGGGGCTGCGAATCTCCCGCCGGTAGTCCAGCCGTCCTTCCACGCGGAGCGGCCCGAGCAGCCTCGGTCCGTCGTAGCGCAGCGAGTGGCTCTGCACGCCCCGGTTGCTGAAGAACACCTGCGCGCTGAGGGCGTGCGCGTAGGGCTCCTTTCCGGCGCCATACAGGTACATCCCGCCCACGGCGCCGTAGCCCATGCCCTGGTCCGAGCTGAAGCCCACCAATGGAATGGCAATCGCATCGAAGCCGGAGGTCCTCACGGGTTCGAGCCCGGGCGCGGGTCGCGCTCGGGCTGCCGGAGAAGCACTCAGGCTGGCGAGGAGGACAGCCGTGACGGGAATGAGCATGCGGGGGGCGGCAGACGACGCCTGGCCCACGGCGTTTCTTCCCAGGTCCATAAGCCCCGACGGTTGGCTGCCCGCTCTGCTGGAGGGCGACTCACACTGTGGGGCGGCTGTCCTCTCAAGTGCTCATCTTGGCTGCCGGAGGAGGGGAGGCGACACCTGTGAGCGCTGTGATTCCACCAGCGATGCACCTATGGGCCCACGGCCTCGTGCGCCGTGTCCAGACGAAGGTGCCTCCCTCGCCAGCACGCAGGGCGAGGAAGCTGCTCATCGTCCACCTGGACGGCGTGCCGAAGAGTCTGCTGGATGAAGCGCTCGTCTCGGGTCGGATGCCTTTTCTGTCGCGGCTCGTCCGTTCGGGGACCTTCCATCTGGACGAGGCTTTCTGGGGAGCGCCCACCTCCACGCCTTACTTCCAGGCCGGCCTGCTCTACGGCATGCGCCACTCCAACCTGCCGGCGTACTCGTGGTTCGACCGCGATCTGGGCCGCAAGGTCCGGATGAACACCCCGTCGGACGCGCTCACCATCGACCAGCGTCTGCGCGGCGCGGGCCGCACCAGCCTGCTGGACGGTGGAGGCCACGGGTACTTCTCCTTGTTTCGCGCCGGGGCTGAGAACGCCCTGAGCATGAGCACGCTGGCCAGCTTCAAGCAGATGTCCCGCTCGTTCTCCTACGAGATGCTGGGGCTCCTCAGTGCGCGCACGCGCGGCGTCTGGGATTACCTGCGCTCCCTGGGCATGGATACGTGGGCTGCAGCGCGCGAAGTCATCCACTGGGCTCGCGGGCTCCACGACTGGCGCCACGAGCCGGCGTACCTCTTCAGTCACGTCTTTCTCCAGCGGCTGGGCTGGAGCTTCGCCTTCACCAAGTCCCTGGTGGACATGGCGCGAGGCGTGCCCGTCATCTATCTCGTCTACGGCAACTACGACGAAGTGGCCCACCGCCGAGGTCCCCGCTCAGAGCAGGCCCGCGAGGAGCTCTACCGCGTGGACACCTACCTCGCGGAGCTCTACGCCGTTGCGGGCGCGGTGGAGCAGCCCTACGACGTCGTCTTCCTCTCCGACCATGGGCACGTGGACTGCCTGCCCTGGGAGCAGCGGAAGGGGCAGCACCTGGAGCAGTGGCTGACGGCGCCCCATGGAGACGGGCCGTTCTCCGACGACGTCATCCGCGGACTCTGTGATGGCCGACCACGCTCGGAGCCGGACACCGAGCCCCACGCGCCTGTCACGCCCGTGGCCATCGAGTGCGGCAACTTCGCCCACGTGTACCTGTCCGGCGAGCCTCGGCCGATGGAGGCCATGTCGCTGCTCGCGCGCCACCCCGACGTCCTGGCCCGGGTGACGCGGAGCCCGGACATCGGCCTCGTCGCCCTGCGACGGGGCAACAGCGCGGTGGCGCTCGTGCGCGACGGTGTCTACTCGGTCGACACCCTGGACCGGGCTCCACTGTCCACGGAGTTCAGCAAGCGCGCCGTGGCGGACTTCCTCCGCGTCCTGCCGACGATGTCCACCGCGGGCGACCTGGTCCTCTTTGGCGAGGCTGTGCGGCGCGGGGGCACCGTGGGCTTCGCCTGGGAGTTCGGCTCACACGGAGGTCTCACGCGCACGGAGGCCAACAGCCTCGTGTGCTGGCCCGCCAAGGCGCCCGTGGACCTCTCGGGCCTGTCGCACTGCACGCAGCTCCATGACCGGCTCGCGGCGACGTATCTCGACACCACCCCTCGACTCCGGTTGGTGCCGTGAAGGGGAGGGCGAGGCGTGAGGGAGGCCGGGCCTTGTTCAAGGCGCTGCTCGCCTTCTTCGGGCTCGTGCTGTCCGTCGTCCTGCTCTCCACCGCCTTCTTCAAGTGGAACCTGAGCGGCGGCCCGGGCCCGCTGCTCCAGCCACGCTTCCCGCTGGGGGAGTTCGTCCGCGACCTCCCCGGCCACCTCGTGTGGCTGGTGCCCTTCATGCTGCTCCAGGCCTCGCTCATCCCACTGCGCGCCGTGCAGTGGCAGAGCACCCTGCGCCGGCCGGTGCCCCTCAAGGAGCGCTACCACCTGGTGGCCATCGGCGCCTTCGTCCACAACGCGCTTCCGGGGAAGCTGGGCGAAATCATGCGCTCGTTCCTCCTGTCCCGGACGCAGCGCATCCCGTTCCTCCGCTGCCTGGGCTCGGTGGGCGTCTGCAAGCTGATGGAGTTCGCGGCGCTGATGCTGCTCGTCACGCTGTCGCTGCTGGGCCCCTTCGGCCAGACGCTGTCCCGCTTCCAGGGCGAGCTGAAGGTGGCCGTGTCACTCTGCGTGGGCCTGGTCGCGCTCGTGGTGCTACTGGCGCACTGGTCCGGCCCGCTCGCCTTCGCGCTGCACAAGCGCCACAAGCTCCCCCGGGTGGTGGGCTTCCTCCACCATGTCAGCGAGGGCCTGGGCACCGCGCGCTCCTTCACCGGCATGGCGAAGGTGTTCGTCTTCTCGGTGGCACCCGTGATGGCCTCCGCGCTGGCCTACGGGCTGGCGCTCCAAGGCATTGGCATCTCCGGGGGCCTCTTCGCCGGGGCGGTGGTGCTGGGAGCCATCTCCTTGGGTCAGTCGCTCCCGGGCGTCCCCGCGGGCATGGGCATCTACTACTTCGTGACCAGCTGGGCGGCCCGCAGCCTGGGGGCCTCGCCGGAGGACGCGGCGGCCTTCTCCACGCTCACGCACCTGGGCACCGTCATCAGCCAAGTCGCCGTGGGGGCCGTCTCCGTCCACCTGCGGAAGATTCGCATCCGGGATTTGCGGAAGGGCGGGAGCCTCGCGCGGGAGGCCGCGAACCACGTGGCGCACGATGCCGTGGAGCCCGCGAGAACCTGACCCCTGAAAAGCGAAAAGGGGCCCCGGTTTGAAACCGGGGCCCCTTCTCAACTTTGTGCCCAGGAGAGGACTCGAACCTCCATGCCCTTGCAGGCGCTAGACCCTGAATCTAGTGTGTCTACCAATTCCACCACCTGGGCAGGTGGGGCATCGCGGTGCGGCACTGCGATGGGCCGGACGTATAAAGCTCCTGCTCCGCCCCGTCAAGCACTACGTAACAACCTCACTTCTTCAGCGGCCATTTCCCTTCGGCCTCGAGCGAGCGGCGCAGGACGGGGTTCTCGTCCATGAACGCGGTGAGGGACTCCTCGGTGATTTCGACCACGATGTCCTCGGCGCCCAGCTCCGTCTGGCAGCTCAGCCGGGAGTAGGGGCGGACGTCGAAGCCCATGTCCAGGCGGTCCGCCTCCGCGTCCGTCTGCTCGCTCAGCGAGTCGAGGCCCTTGCGGACCCAGATATGGCAGGTGGAGCAGCCGCAGACCCCTCCACAGCTATGGCCCACCTGGGCGCCGCAGGACTCGGCGGCGTCCAGCAGGGTGGTGCCGGTGGGCACGTCGGCGCTGACCTCGGCCAGGGGGCTCTTGAAAGTCACCTTGGGCACGTCAGTAGTCCTCCACGGAGTGGCCAGCCACCACCTGGGTGATGGCCTGGTTCATCACCCGCTCGATGAAGGGGCGGGACGCCTCGTCCAGCGCGTGCACGGCCTCCTTCAGCTTCAGGTGGTCCTCGCCCTTCATCAGCTCGCGAACCCGGGCGATGGCGGCGTCGATGGTGGCGCGCTCCCCATCCTGGAGCAGCGAGCCGTGCTCGCCCAACTGCCGGTCCGCCTCGGCCAGGACGCGCTCGGCGTCCACCCGCTGCTCACGGACCTGCCGGGCCTGGATGTCGTCCTCGGCGTAGTCGATGGAGTCGAGCAGCATCTGCTCAATCTCCTCATCCGTGAGTCCGTGGCTGGGCTTCACGGTGATGGACTGGCTGACGCCGGTGCTCTGCTCCTGGGCGCTGACGGAGAGGATGCCGTCCGCGTCCACCTGGAAGCGGACCTCCACCCGGGCCATGCCGGCGGCCAGGGGGGGAATGCCGGACAGGGTGAAGCGCGCCAGGCTGCGGTTGTCCTCCACCAGCTCGCGCTCGCCCTGGAGCACGTGGACATCCAGGCCCGTCTGGCCGTCCTTGAACGTGGTGAAGACCTGGCCCGCGGTGGTGGGGATGGTGGAGTTGCGCTGAATCAGCTTCTCCACGATGCCGCCCATCGTCTCCAGGCCCAGGGACAGGGGAATCACGTCCAGGAGCAGCACGTCGTCCTGCCGGTCCGCCGTGGTGAGCAGGTTGGCCAGCACCGCCGCGCCCATCGCCACCACCTGGTCCGGGTCGATGTCGCCCAGGGGCTCGCGGCCGAACAGCTCCGCCACGTAGCGGCGCACCGCCGGCACGCGCGTGGTGCCGCCGACCAGGATGACGCCGTCCAGCTCCCCGGCCGTCACGCCCGCGTCCTTCATCGCCCGCCGGCACACCGTGCCCGTCTTCTGGACGAAGGGCTGAATCCAGGCGTCGAAGTCCTCGCGCTTCACCGAATGCGTCTGGCCGCCCGCGGTGAACTCCACCGACGACGCGTCCGTGAGCGCCTCCTTGGCCTTGCGCGAGGCCGCCAGCACCTCCGCCACCAGGGCGGGAGCCGGCGCCTCGGACGCGCCCAGCGTCTCCAGCACGCGCTGCGCAATCGCCCGGTCGAAGTCGTCGCCACCCAGCGCGGAGTCACCGCCGGTGGACTTCACCTCGAACACGCCGTCCACCAGCTTGAGGATGGAGATGTCGAAGGTGCCGCCGCCCAGGTCGTAGACGGCGAAGGTGCCCTGGCTGCCCTTGTCCAGGCCGTAGGCCAGCGCGGCCGCGGTGGGCTCGTTGAGCAGCCGCAGGACTTCCAGCCCGGCCAGCCGGCCCGCGTCCTTGGTGGCCTGCCGCTGGGCGTCGTCGAAGTAGGCGGGCACGGTGATGACGGCCTGCTCCACCTTGGTGGAGAAGTGCGACTCCGCGCGGCGCTTGAGGGCGCGCAGCACCTCGCCGGACACCTCGATGGGCGTCACCGGCGTGCCGCCCGCCACCTCGAAGCGCACCACCTTGGCGCCGGGCGCGAACTGGTAGTGGCCCAGCTTGCGCGTCTCCGCGTCGTCCGGGCTGCGGCCCATGAATCGCTTCACGGAGGCGATGGTGTCGGTGGGGTGCTCGGGCGCCAGCTTTCGGGCCCGGGCGCCCACCACCACGCCGCCGTCCTTCGCGTAGTGCACGACGGAGGGGAGCAGCAGCGAATCACCCTCGTCCACCGGCACGCAGACGGGCTGGTCCTTCACCACCGCCGCCACCAGCGAGTTCGTCGTGCCCAGGTCGATGCCCACCGCCTGCCCCTTGGGCTTCAGCGGGTCGTGAATCTGAAGGTAGCCGTTCTTGCTCACGCCTGAATCTCCTCCTCGAACGCGTCCACCTGCTCGAGGAAGCGCGTGAAGTAGCGCACCCGCCCCAGCGCGTGCGATGCCTTTCTCACCAGTTCCTGCCCGCCATCCCCCGGCTCGGCCGCCTCCAGGGTGCGAAGCGACTCCGCCGCCTCGGCGAGGGCCGCCTTCTTCCGGGCCTCCACGTCATCCGCCATGGCCCGGGCGCGGCCCAGGTCCTTCTTCTCCATGGCGGAGTCCAGCGCCTCGCGCAGGTCCATGACCTCCTCCAGGAAGGCCATGGGCATGTCCTTCTGCGCGCCCGCGTCCTCGCGGTCCAGGTCGATGCCGTGCAGCTTGAGCAGGTAGAAGGCCCGGCGCACCGGGTCCTTCAACGTCTTGAAGGCCTCGTTGAGGGCGGTGGTGCCCTCCAGGGCCTGCAGGCGCTCGCGCGCGCTGGCCTGTGCCACGCGGTCCGGATGGAGCTGCAACGACAGCTCGCGGTACTGCTTCTCCAGCGCCGGCACGTCCACGTCATAGGCGCGCTTCAGGCCGAAGACGTCGAAGTGGGTCCTCAAAGGGGGCTCTCCAATGCGGGGAGGGGACAAACGAAAAGGGCCCGGCGGCTGGCCGGGCCCGCGTGGCGGCGGCTCCACCCCAGCGAAGGGGCGGAGCGCGTGCTGCCGCGTCAGACGGAGAAGCTCTCTCCGCAGCCGCAGGCCGCCTTGATGTTGGGGTTGTTCAGCTTGAAGCCGGAGGCCATGAGCGTCTGCTCGAACACCAGCTCGGTGCCGATGAGGTACAGGTAGCTCTTCGGGTCCACGAAGACGCGCACGCCGTCCTTCTCGAAAATCTTGTCGCGCTCGCGGGACTTCTCCGACCACTCCATGGAGTACTGGAGCCCCGAGCACCCGCCGCCCTTCACGGCCAGCCGCAGGCCGGCCTCGGGCGTCTGCCGCTGCTCCAGCAGCTCCTTCAGCCGGACCACCGCGCTGTCCGCGATGGTGATGCCCTTGGGGGGCTTGGCCACGGGCGCGGGGGCAGTCGCCTGGTGCTGCGTCGTCTCCTGGGTCGCCTGCTCGCTCATGGTTCGCCTCTCCCTTTCTGCCTCGCTCAGGACGCCTTGGCCTGGCGCGCGGCGCGCTTCTTCTTGAAGTCCTCGATGGCCGCCTTGATGGCGTCCTCGGCCAGCACGGAGCAGTGAATCTTCACCGGCGGCAGCGACAGCTCGCGGGCCACGTCCTTGTTGGAGATGGTCATCGCCTGGTCCACCGTCTTGCCCTTCACCCACTCGGTGACGAGCGAGGACGACGCGATGGCCGACCCGCAGCCGAACGTCTTGAAGCGGGCATCCTCGATGAGCCCGTCCTCGGAAATCTTGAGCTGCAGGCGCATCACGTCACCGCAGGCGGGCGCGCCCACCAGGCCGGTGCCCACGTTCGGGTCTTCCTTGTCGAGCGTCCCGACGTTGCGGGGGTTCTCGTAGTGCTCGATGACCTTGTCGCTGTAAGCCATGCCTGCTCCTTCAACGGATGCTGCTCAACAATGGTTCCGGCGGGCAACGCCCTCCGGGCGAGAGGGCGGGGGCCCCCTGTCTACCTGGGAAGGCGCTAGTGCGCCGTCCACTCGATGCTCTTGAGGTCGATGCCTTCCTTGGCCATCTCGTAGAGGGGGCTCATGTCGCGCAGCTTGCGGACCTTGTCCACTACGAGGTTCACCACGTAGTCGACTTCCTCCTCCGTGGTGAAGCGGCCCAGGCCGAAACGGATGGAGCTGTGCGCCAGCTCCTCGTCCACGCCCAGGGCGCGCAGCACGTAGGAGGGCTCCAGGGACGCGGAGGTGCACGCGGACCCGGAGGACACGGCCACGTCCTTGATGCCCATCATCAGGGACTCACCCTCCGCGTGGGCGAAGGAGATGTTGAGGTTTCCCGGCAGCCGGTGCTCCAGCGAGCCGTTGAGGGTGGTCATGTCCAGCGCGTCCGTGAGGCCCTTGCGCAGCTTCTCGCGCAGGCGAAGGATGCGCGCCGACTCCTCGGGCAGCTCCTTGCGCGCCAGCTCGGCCGCCATGCCGAAGCCGACGATGGCCGCCACGTTCAGCGTGCCTGAGCGCATGCCGCGCTCATGGCCGCCGCCGTCGATGATGGGCGCGATGCGCACGCGCGGCCGGCGGCGCACGTACAGCGCGCCAATGCCCTTGGGGCCGTACATCTTGTGCGAGGTGATGGAGGCGAGGTCCACCTTCATGGCCTCCACGTCGAAGGGCACCTTGCCGATGCCCTGCACCGCGTCGCAGTGGAAGAGCACGCCCTTGGAGCGGCACAGCGCGCCAATCTCCGCGACGGGCTGCACCACGCCAATCTCGTTGTTGGCGAACATGATGGAGACCAGCACCGTCTTCGGCGTCATCGCCGCGGCCAGCTTGTCCAGGCTCACGCGCCCGTCGGGCTCCACGTCCAGGTAGGTGACGCGCGCGCCGCCGGTGGGCAGCTCGGCCCACTTGCGGTACGTCTCATCGGAGTCCACGTCGTACTTCGCCAGCAGCTCCGCCTGGTTGTCCTCGGTGACGTCCTGGCCCGCGAGCTGGCCCAGACGGAGGAGCTTCAGCTCGTCCAGCCGCTCCTGCCGCACGCGCTCCAGGCGCTTGCAGGTGTCCAGGATGGCCTTGTGCTCCGTCTTCAGGGTGATGATGTGGTCACCCTTGGACTTGTAGAACTCGATGACGCCCTTGATGGCCAGGTTGTCGGACTCGGTGGCGCCCGAGGTGAAGACGATCTCCTGCTCGGCCGCGCCGATGAGCTCCGCGACCTGCTGGCGGGCCTTGTTCACCGCCGCCTCGGCCTTCCAGCCGAACACATGGTTGCGGCTGGCCGCGTTACCGAAGTCCTCTCGCAGGTAGGGCAGCATCGCCTCCAGCACCCGCGGGTCCAGCGGGGTGGTGGCGTGGTTGTCCATGTAGATCGGCAGCTTCACCATTGCTTCCAACACCTTCCTGGAGGGGACGTCGACCGGCGCCTCGGAGCGCCTTTGCCGCAGGGGGGCCTACACCGTCACACCTGAATGTGGACCGGACTGGTCAAATATAAAAAGGGGCGCCTTCGGGTCAAGCGAACATCAGGAGCGCTGCGGGTGTGGGTGCGTGCTCCCAATAGGACGTCTTAAGTCAACGCCGCTCCGTCGTGGATCAGTCCGGGTGCTCCATCCTGGGGCGGGGTGCTCCGGAATGGCGCGGCCCCTCTGGCCAACCGCTTGATTTCCCGTCGAGCCCCTCCCTGGCCGGCCGCCTGCACTGGAAGGGGGCACCACAGGGAGGCAGGCACATGAGCGCGAAGCAGACGGCCCGCACGAAGGAAGCGCAGGAGACGGGGGAGGGCGGCGGGAGAACCCACCTGGTCCGCATGGATGGAGGCGGCGGGGGCAAGCTGGAGCAGCCGCGCTACGCGGACGGTTGGCGCGCCGGCAAGCCCGAAGAGGACCCAGAGAAGGTGAAGCGCTGGGGGCTCGTCACCGCGAGGCCCAGTGAGTTCCTGGTCCACATGCGGCGCGGCCGGGTGCGCGAGGTCAGCGGCCAGGGCGCGAGCTGCTTCAAGCTGCCGGGGGACTCGGTGGCCATCGTCCCCACCAGCATCCAGCGGCTCCAGTTCACCGCGGACCAGGTGACGCACGAGAAGGTGGGCGTGCAGGTGACGGGCCTGGCGGTGTACCGCATCTCGGACCCGCTGGTGGCCTTCCGCATGCTCAACTTCTCCTTCCCGGAGCGGGCCCAGGAGAAGCTGGCGGAGCTGCTGCGGGAGATGTTCGTCGGCGCCGCGCGGCGGCTGGTGGCGAACATGTCCGTGGAGGAGTGCCTCTCCAAGCGCAAGGAGGGCATCGCCGCGGAGTTGGTGCGGGAAATCGCGCCGGTGCTCTCCGGCCGGGGCCGCCTGGAGGACCAGACGGACGCGGGCTGGGGCGTCATCCTGGACACGATTGAAATCCAGGATGTGCGCGTCCTGTCCTCCACCGTCTTCGCCAACATGCAGGCGCGCTTCCGCCATGAGCAGGAGCGGCAGGCCCGCGAGGCGGAGCTGGCCAAGGAGCGCTTCGTCCACCGCGAGGAGACGGAGGCGGAACGGCAGTTGAGCCTCCAGCGTCTGGCGGCCGAGGATGAGGTGCGCCAGAAGAAGCAGACGGCGGAGGAGCAGGCCCGGCTGGAGGCGCTGGCGGTGGAGGCGCGCGTGGCCGAGGCGAAGCTCGCCCAGGAGCGCACGCTGAAGCAGGAGCAGGCCACCGTGGAGCGCGAGGTGGCGCTGGCGAAGATGGCCGCCGAGCAGGAGGTGCGTCAGAAGAAGCAGGTGGCCGACGAGCAGGCGAAGCTGGACGCGCTGGCCGCGGAGTCCCGGCTGGCCGACGCGAAGATTGTCTCCGAGCGCGCTCTGGCCGTCAGCCGCGCGCAGGTGGAGATGGAGAAGCTCCAGCGCGAACAGGACGCGGAAGTCGCGCGTCAGCGCGTGGCCCTGGAGAAGCTGAAGCGCGAGCAGGACACGGAGGCCGGGCGCGCGAAGCTGGAGCTGGAGAAGCTGAAGCTGGCGCAGGAGTCCGAGGCCGCGCAGGCGAAAATCGAGCTGGTGCGGCTCCAGCGCGCGCAAGAGGCGGAGAACGCCAAGGCGCAGATGGAGCTGGCGCGGCAGCAGCGCGAGCAGGAGCTGGAGCTGTCCCGCCAGCGGCACGAGCAGGAGGTGGAGCTGGCGAAGCTGCGCCGCGAACAGGAGGAGGCCGGCGCCAAGGCCCAGTTGGAGCTGGAGCGCCTGCGCCGCGAGCACGAGCAGGCCACCGCGTGGCACGAGGTGCAGATGGCCGCGCACCAACAGGAGGCCGAGCGGCTCCACGCGGAGCTCCAGGTGGTGCAGGCCCGGCGGTCCATCGTGGAGATGGAGGTGGCCATCGCCGAACTGAGCGTGCGCAAGGACCGGGCGCAGCAGGACCTGGAGCTGGGCAAGGCGCGCACGCTGCGCGACATCGAGAACACCGTCAGCCCGGAGGTCATCCAGATGACCCTGGCGCAGCAGCTCCCTCAGGTGGCCGCGGCCTTCCAGCAGAAGATGGGCGAGGTACACGTCACGGCGGTGGATGGGGCCAATCCCTTTGGTTACATCGCCGCGGCGGTGGAGGGCGTTATGGGACTGGCGCGCTCCGCCGGACTGAAGACGCCTGCTTCCCCGCTTGCTCCTCCAGCGCAGTAGCCCGGGGGCCCTGGCCTGCGTATACAAGGGGGCCTGGGACCACGGAGTCACGCGCGCATGGATGCGAAGAAGCTGGGAGTGATGGCGGTGCTGGCCGGAGTGGCGGTGGCCGTGGTGCCATGGCTGCTGCCCACCGGCCCCAACGCCAACCTGGATGCGGCCCGGTTCCTCGAATCCGGCAGCCTCGCGGTGGGCGCGGCGGTGGTGTTCGCCGGCGGGCTCCTCACCGCGCTGACGCCGTGTGTCTATCCGCTCATCCCCATCACCGTGTCCGTCTTCGGCGCGCGCAAGACGGAGGGGCGGGGCCGCGCGTTGCTGCTGACGTCGTCCTACATCGTGGGCATGGGCGTGGTGTTCAGCGCGCTGGGCGTGCTGGCCGCGAAGACGGGGCAGGCCTTCGGCTCCATGCTGGGGCACCCGGCGGTGGTGACGGGGCTGGCGGTGTTCCTGTTGCTGCTCGCCACGTCCATGTTCGGCGCGTTCGAGCTGGCGTTGCCGTCATCGCTCCAGACGAAGCTCAACGACGTGGGCGGCGCGGGCGTGGCGGGCGCGTTCCTGATGGGCAGCGTGTCCGGCTTCCTCGCGGCGCCGTGCACCGGGCCGGTGCTGACGGGCCTCTTGGCCTTCGTAGCGAAGTCGGCCAACACGACGCTGGGCGCATCGTTGCTGTTCGTCTACGCGCTGGGTATCGGCGTGCCGTTCTTCCTCATCGGCGTCTTCACCGTGCGCCTGCCGCGTGGCGGCGTGTGGATGGAGTGGGTGAAGAGCGTGCTGGGCATCATGCTGGTGGCCCTGGCCTTCAGCTACCTCAAGGACGCCTTCCCGTGGGCGCGGGACGTGGTGAAGGGGCTGGGCCTTCAGGTGGGCCGGGTGCCGGGGGCCGTCATCGCCGCGCTGCTGGTGGTGGTGGGCGTGGCGCTGGGCGCGGTGCACCGCTCGTTCAAGGAAGGCGCGCGGGAGTTCTCCTTCAAGGCGCTGGGCGTGGCGCTGGTCGTCGGGGCGCTGGTGCTGCGGGGCGGCGCGCTGGACGCGGGGCCGGTGGGCACGCTGTGGGTGAGCATGGGGCTCGCCGAGCCGCCGCGTGCTCCGTCCTGGCAGTGGCACCACGTCATGCCGGCGAAGCAGGCCACCTTCTCCGCCCAGGCTTTCGACGCGGTGCTCGCGCAGGCGAAGGCGGAAGGCCGGCCGGTGCTCATCGACTTCTTCGCGGACTGGTGCGCGGCCTGCAAGGAACTGGACCGCGACACCTATCCCGCCGCGGAGGTCATCTCCGAGTCCGACGCGGGGCGCTTCCTCAACATCAAGATTGATGCGACGAACAGCGAGGACTCGCTGGACGCGCTGCTGGAGCGCTTCGGCGTGGAGGGCCTGCCCACCGTGGCGTTCATTTCCCCGGAGGGCAAGGTGCTCACGCAGCCTCGCGTCACCGGCTTCCTGGCGCCGAGCCCCTTCGCCACGGAGATGAAGAAGGCGCGCTGCAACGACGTCAACGCGTGCTGAGGGCGTGCGTCAGTCCTCTTCCGGCACGTCCTTGGTGCCAGATGACTGCACCAGGGCGCCGTTCGGAGCGGTCTGCTTCACCGCGGCCAGCAGCGAGGCGGAGCTCACGACGCCGATGATGACGATGACCAGCGTGTGCACCAGCACCGCGGGTCCCCGGCGCGTCGCGGCCCGGGCGGACGCTCGGGACGTGAAGAGGGACAGGAGCCACACGCCCGTCATGACCGCCGGACCCAGGAACGCGCCGAGCGGCTTGGGCGTGAAGCCATCCGGCTGACCCTGGAAGTTCCAATGGGTGGGCACGGGGTCCGGCAGCTTGGAGTAGAGCGCCCCAGCGATTCCCACGGCGGCGACGATGGCGACGGCATTCACCACGTGGACGATGCGGGTCTTCATGGCGCGGTCTCCGGGAGGAAGCGGGCCCGCAGCTCGGGCGTGGGGATGCGGCACTGCGCTTCCTTCCCGAACCAGCGGTAGCGGTTGCGCGCGATGATTCGGTAGACGAGGTCGCGCAGGGGTTGCGGCACCACGATGAAGGCGTAGAGGAACCGCCACGGCCCCTTCAGCATCCGCGCGACGCGGAGCGCGGCCGTGGACCGCTCATACAGCTTGCCGTCTTGCAGGAGGACGAAGCTGTCCGGCTCCTCCTTGGGCACGACGCCGTGGGGCGCCAGCAGCGCGGCGGCTCGCTGGGACTGCAGGGCGGTGAAGCGGATGCGCGCTTCGGGGTCCCGGTCGATGATGAAGAGGACCGTGCCGTTGCACAGGTTGCACACGCCGTCGAAGAGAACCACCGTGTCCGAGGGCTGCGCGCTGGAGGCTTCGGTTCCTGAGGGAGAGGCACCGGACATGATGCGGCAAGTCTAACAGCCGGTGCTGTCGGGTGCCTCCGAAGTAACGGGGAATTCCGGGCGTCGCGCGTCGCAGCCAGGCTCGCACCGGTGTGTCTACAGACCGCGTGCGCCTTTTTCCCTGGCCGCAGGAAACTTTTCCCGGTCGGGTGTGACAACATCCGTAGCCCCCTCCATCCCCCAGGAGCCACCATGACGCAGCCCATCTCGGCCCGGACGCGTCCGCAGACCGCTCCCACCGCCCGCGCGGCCTCGGAGTCGTCGGCCCCCGTGGAAGTGACGAGGGACTCGCGCTTCTCGTCGGACTTCAAGAGCTGGCTGAATCAGAACGGCTACGGCGGCTACGCCTTCGCCCAGGGGGATGTACCCTCCTTCGGAGGCCGGGCCCGGCCCGGGGAGAAGCTGGCGCACGAGCCCGTCGTCTTCATCCACGGCAATGGCGACAGCGCCGCCGGGTGGGAGAAGTCCATCGAGCACTTCGCCTCCCAGGGCTACAAGCCTTCGGAGATGTACGCGATGACGTGGGGGCCGCAGAACCCGCTGCTCGCCAGCCAGCAGCACCACTCGCGCGAGTACAAGGAAGAGGTGCGCGCCTTCATCCAGGCGGTGAAGGAGTACACCGGGGCGGAGAAGGTGGACGTCATCGGGCACTCCATGGGCGTGACGCTCGCGCGCAAGGCCATCCAGGGCGGTGACGGCTTCGACCCCTATCCTGGCGGGGGCAAGTACGATCTCGGCGCGCCGCTGACGGGTGCCGTGGACACCTTCGTGGGCATCGCGGGCGCCAACCAGGGCCTGGCCTCGTGCGTCCTCACGGGCGACCTCCTGCCCACCTCCAACCGGCAGACGGGCCTGCATCCGCAGTCGAAGTTCCTCAAAGACCTCAACGCCGAGTCGGGCTTCGAAGGCGAGCACGTCTACAGCATCTGGTCCCAGTCGGATCAGGTCATCGGCATGGGGCTCGCGAAGCACACCTCGCCCATTCCCGGGCAGGACGGCCAGAAGGTCTACAACACCTATGGCCACTTCGGTTCGCGGGACCTGAGCGTGGAGACGCAGTTGGAGATGATCAAGGACCACAAGGTCCGCTGAGGCGCACACAAGCCTGGACGGCCTGGCAAGGCACATGCCGTTCAGGGAGTCCGCCCCCGGCTCGCGAGCACGCGCTCAATCATGTGCTCGTGCAGCGCGTAGAGCGGTTCGGCGACCTGTTCACCCTCCAGGTACGCGAGCGCACCGGCGATGGCTTCAATCGTGGACATGCCATCTGGATGGGGCGGGCGTCGCAGGCGCCGTGAGTCCGGAGGTGGCGGAGGCAGCTTCAACCCGGGCAACCTCCGCAGCGCGGGGACCCGCTGCACCATGCGCCGCGCCTGTCCCCAGCTCCCATCCAAGATGATGAGCCGCTTGGGAAAGGCGGTACCGGGCTCGGGCGTCTGGTGCGCGTCCGGGAACAGCAACCACGTGTCATCACCCTCCAGCACGGACGCATCGAAGGGCACGCCCGGCGAGCCATAGGAGACGATGCTGCACCGGGGAATCGCGAGCGCCGCCATGCGCGCGGTGTTCGTCGACTTGAGCGTCTCTTTATGGTGCCGGACGATGAGCAGCTCCGTGCGCGTGGGGACACACGGCACGTCGGCGCACAGGCACAGGGCAACGGGGAGGAAGCAGCGCGGGCAGCGACCCGCGAGATCCTCGGGGGTTCGAGACCTCATTTGCCCTGACGGTAGCGCTCCATGAGGGTCCGGGCCTCGCGCAGCTTCTCCTCGACGAAGACGTCGTCCGCGTCCGGTTCGTACTCCGCGTCGGGCAGGTCGAGGTGGAAGAGGGCGGAGAGGCTGACGGGCGTCACTTCCAGCCACTCGGCGGTGCGGTTGAGCGCGGCCTGACGGCGACCCGCGAAGGTCTCCGGTCCGTCCTCGGGGCCGCAGCGGCAGATGCGCGCCGAATCCCCGGACACGTCCACGTAGAGGCCCAGCACCTCCGCGTCCAGCTCCGCGGCCAGCGCGCAGGTGGCCTCGCTGACGTAGGCGGCCATGGCCTGCGCGGCGGAGCGCTCCGTCAGCGAGCGGACCAGGAACACCTGCCAGCCGGCCTCGGTGAGCGCGCCCGCCTCCTGGAGCGGCGCCAGCTCCGCGGGCGGCGCGTGGATTCGCGAGAGCAGCCGACGCACGGGCGCTTCCAGCCGCTCGAGCCGGGCGCTCGACGCGGGGCAGAAGAAGACGACGCGGTACTCACGGCTGTCGGCTGCGGTTTCCATAGGCATACGGCGTCGCCAGGAACGGAGGGAAGAGTGTGCGGGGTCCCAAGAGGACCAAAGGAGTCCCTACGCATGCAAGCGGTGATTTGGCACCCTCGTTCAGCGCGCGGCGGCGCGCAGCGGGACGGCCTGGAGGGGCGCGCGTCGCTCGGCCGCACCCACGCGCCCGCCACCAGCACCAGCAGCCCGCCGCCCAGGGCGACGGGCGTCAGCGTCTGCGCGAAGAAGGCCCAGCCCACCACCGAGGCGGTGAGCGGCTCCAGGTACGTGAGCGCCGCCGTGGCAGCGGTGGGGACGTGCCGCAGACCGGTGTGGAAGAGGATGTTTCCAATGAGGCCACAAACCACGCCGCCCACGAGCACGAGGAGCGTGCCTCCATCCACCGTGGGTGGGAGGACCTGGCCGCCGAAGCACAGCAGCAGCACCCCGGCGGAAATCGGCGCATGCAGCGACGTGACGGCCATGGGGGAGTACGTCCGCGCCGCCGCCTTCGCGGCCAGGACGATGATGGCGTAGAAGACGGCGCTGCCCGCGCCGAGCAGCGCCGTCACCCCGGAGAAGTCGCCATCGGGCCAGCCGATGAGCAGGGCCAGGCCCAGCAGCGTCACGGGGCCGCCAATCAGGGCTCGGGTGGAGCGCTCCTCACCCAGGACCCAGGGGGCCAGCAGCGCCAGCAGCAGGGGCGCCAGGTAGTGCGTCAGCACGGCGACGGACACCGGGCCCCGCTCCATGGCGGCGAAGAAGAGGCCCGTGTTCGCCGCGTCCGCCAGCGCCACGATGAGCAGCGCCACGGTGGCCCGCCGGTCGCGCAGTGCGTCGCGCCGGAACAGGAAGGGCGCCGGGAGCGACATGGCCAGGAGCACGAGGAAGGCGTTCTGCGGACCGGCCAGTCCCGCGGGACGGAAGAAGAGCGCCCAGCACCCCCAGAGGGTGGCCCCGGCCGCGACCATGGCGAAGTACCGCACCGTGTGACTCCTGGTGACTCCGGCGCGCACTCCGGCTCCGGCGGGCGCGCAGCCTACCTCAGCCCGTGGCGGGCGCACCGTCCGCGCGCTGGGCCTCCGCCTGGGCGCGCAGTCCCTCCATGTCGGGGGTGAAGGGCCGGTCGGGGACGAGCCGCGCCCGGCGGATGCGGTCCATGCGGAACATGCGCGCCGCGGCCTTCTCCACGTCCCGGGCCAGCACGTACCAGACGGGCGACTCCACCAGCAGCCCGTGCGGCTCCACGACGCGGCGGGTCGCCGTGCCGTGCCGGTCGCGGTAATCGAAGGACAGGCAGACCTGCTCGCGGAAGGCTCGCTCGAAGACGGCGAGCAGCTCCTCGGGTGGTTTGCTGACGTCCGCCAGCACGCGGGCGCTCGCCGGCCGTCCCACCAGCACGCGGCGGCAGAGCTCGCGCATGCCTCGGGCCCGCTCCTTGGGGACGCTGGCGAAGAGCTTCTGGAGCCCTGAACGCGCCGCGCTCCCCCAGGGCAGCGTGCTGCCCGTCGCGGACAGGTTCGCGGCCAGCCAGAGCGCAACCACCTCCTCCTGCGACAGGTGGACGGCCGCCACGCTCCGGTCTCGCTCCAGCCGGACGCCGCCTCCGGGCCCCGTGTCACTGCTCAGGGGGATGCCTTGTTCCCGCAGCGTCGCCAAATCGCGGTGGACGGTGCGCGCGCTCACGTCGAGCGCCTCGGCAATCTCCGCCACCGTCGTGCCATCCCGGCCCCTCAGGAAGTCCAGCAGCCGCATCACCCGGTCGACTCGCGCCATTGCTGACAGTTTCTGTCAGGGATGGGCCGTACTCCACAAGCATCACGTCGCGCACTGCTGCGCGCTTCAAGGCCAGAGGAGGCTGTCATGACAGGGTCCAAGGGAATGCTGAATGTCGACGATGGGGGCGTGGGTGGACTTCCGGTGGTGTTCGTCCATTCGAGCGCGGGAAGCACCACGCACTGGGCCGCGCAGTTGGCGCATCTGCGTCAGCACCGGCGGGCCATGGCGCTGGACCTCCGGGGCCATGGGAAGTCCGGTCTCCCCCAGGACGGTGGCTTCAGCGTGGAGGACTTCGCGAAGGACGTGGAGACGGTGGTGGAGGGGCTGGGACTCCAGCGCTTCGTCCTGGTGGGGCACAGCCTGGGTGGCGCCGTCTGCGTGGCGTACGCGGGCGCGCATCCGGACCGCGTCGCGGGGCTCTTCCTGCTCGACCCTGCTTCGGATGGACGCTCGATGCCCCAGGAGCAGGCACAGGGCTTGATGGCGGTGCTGGCCACCGAGGCCTGGAGCGCGGTGGTGGAGGAGGCCTGGGCGCCCATGCTGGCGCCGTCCCGGCCGGAGGTGCGGGAGCGGGTGCTCTCCGAGATGCGCGCCACGTCCCAGGAGGGCGTCCGAGGCGGACTGGGGGCCCTGCTGGACTTCGACCCCGTGACGCCGTTGCGTCGCTACACGGGGCCGCGCTTGTCGGTGGTGACGGCCTTCAACGAGGAGCCGGGCTCGTACCACCACCTGGTGCCGGAGCTGCCGCACACGAAGGTGGAGGGCACGGGGCATTGGGTACAGCTCGACGCGCCGGATGAGGTGAACCGGCTGTTGGACGGCTTTCTGGCCACGGTGCGCTGAGCGCGCTCTCACTGGGACGGAATCTGCCACAGTGCGGGCATGGGGCCCTTGTTCGCCTACAGCCTCGTGCCGGTCCTCTCCGTGTCGCTGCTGCTGTTCTTCACGGCCGCGTTCCGGGGGCACAACGCGCGAGGCCTTGCGCTCTACTGTCTGGCGACCGCGGGGTGGACCGGGGCGCTGTTGTTCCTCTGCATCCCGTCCGTCGCATGGATGGGGGAGCGGTTCGTGGCCAGTGGGGCCTTCGTCGCGGCGGCGTACCTGCACTCCGCTTTCGATGTGACACGGCAGCGCTCCTACCGGCTGGTGGTGCTCGCGTACGGCGTGGCGGTGGTGGTGACGGGCATTGGCGCGTTCCTCCCCGGCGTCCTGCACGGGCCGCTGGCGATGGGGCGCGGTCCCCTGTTCTGGCCCGCCATGGTGCTGGCCGTCGCGGCGGCGAGCGTGCCGCTGGTGCATCTGTCGCGCGAGTACCGCAACGAAGCGCCCGAGCGGCGGCCCATCCTCCTCAGTCTGGGTATCGCCGGGGTGCTCGCGTACCTGGGAAGTATTGGCAATGCGCTGTTGCTGTCGGGCGGGTACGCCTTGCCGTTCGGCATGTACCTGGTGCTGGCGGCGCTGCTGGTGCTGGTGCACGTCATCAACGCCCAGCAGCCGGCCGCGGACCGCCGGTTGCTGGAGCGCAGCCTCGTCTATTCGGCGGTGGCGGCGGTGTTGTCCGCGGGCTTCCTCTTCGGGGTGCTGACGTTGCTGTCGGGCAGCGGCCAGCCCTTCCTCACCGAGTACCGCGTGGGCGCGTTCTTCCTCCTGGCCCTGGCCGCGCTCGCCTTCGAGCCCGTGCGCCAGGAACTCCAGACATGGATGGGACGCCGCTTCCTCAAGGGCCGCGCGACGGGCACCGAGCTGGCCGCCGCGCTCGCCCGTGAGGAGGCGCGCGCGGACCAGGCCGCGCGTCTGGCGGAGCTGGGCCAGTTCACCTCCGCGGTGGCGCATGAGGTCCGCAACCCGCTGGGCGTGCTCGCCGCGCACCTCAAGCTGCTGGAGCGAAAGGGCGGGGACCCGGACACGGTAGTCGCCATGCGGGAGCAGATTGACCGCGCCAGCCACTTCGTGGACGAGCTGCTGCGCTATGGCCGCCCGCGCCCGCTGGACCTGCGCCGCGTGGACGTCTCCGCCACCGTGGCCCTGGCGTACTCCACCGCGAAGCAGGGACTGGGCCCGCTCGCGCCCGACGTCGTCCTTGAGGCCGAGGGCGATGACGCGCTCACCGTGGAGGCCGACCAGTCCCAGCTTTCACAGGTGATGGTCATCCTGCTGGAGAACGCCTTGCTCGCCCTGCGGGACGTGGCCACGCCGCGGTTGAAGACCTCCGTGCAGCAGGCGAACGGCTGGCTGCTCGTCCGGGTAGAGGACAGCGGACCCGGCGTTCCGCCGGAGCTGCTGCCCCGGCTCTTCCAACCCTTCGTGACGGGTCGCAAGCGCGAGGGGCCTCGACCTGGGACGGGCTTGGGGCTGGCCATCGCGCGGGGCATCGTCGAACGGCATGGCGGACGTTTGAGCGCGGGACGTTCGGAAGCCCTGGGGGGCGCGGCGTTTCAGTTGGAATTACCCGTGGCGCAACCCGCCTCGATTTCCGCCGCGCTGGCCTGACGCCCGCACTCCCTGGCCCGTAGGGCTGCAGGGATGTCCGTGAGCAAGCGCAACTTGATGCGATTAAGTCTGCTTCACGACGGCCTTCCAAGGATTGCCCCCGACTTCGTTTCGAGAGTCGTGGAAGGAGGCCGGGTCGATGAGCGGCCATCGCATTGCCACAGTCATTCGCATTCCTGTGGCCTACAGTACGGATGTGCATCCCGACGGGTTCGAGGAGTTCGCGCATCGTGTCAGGCCCATGTTGTTGGCCCTGGCGAGACGGTTGTGCGGTCAGGGAGGCATCGACCCGGAAGACCTGGTGCAGGAGGCGCTCACGCGCGGATTGCTGCATCACGGCGCGCTCGCCGCGCAGCCGGAGCCCGTCTACAGGGCGTGGCTGTGTCGGGCCCTCACCAATCACTTCCTGGACCAGTGTCGCAAGCGGCGCTCGGAGCTGCTGGAGCAGGACCGTCCGGAGCTGAGGTTGGTGCGCGAGTCGGCCGCGGCCCCCGAGCCAGAGGCCCGGGAGGCGTGGGAGCACATCTCGGAGAAGGATTTCCAGGCGGCCATCGCCCAGCTTCCGAACCCTCGGGTGCGTGAGGCGTACGTCCTGCATGCCTCCGGGCTGCGCTACCGCGCCATCGCGCTGCGCATGGGCGTCCCCGAGGGCACGGTGGGGAGCTGGCTCTACCAGGCGCGCAAGGAGTTGAAGGTGCTGCTGTTGCCGCTCACCGGAGGCGACGGTGGAGGCAGCACATGATGGGCTCGCTCTGCAACAGGCTGTCCCTCTTCCTCGATGGCGAGCTGCCCCCTGTCGACGAAGAGAACTTCCGGCATCACCTCGCCCGCTGTGACCCATGTGCCTCCGGCCTGCACGAGGCCATGCAGTTGGAGTTGCTGGGCTTCCAGGCGATGGGAGCCCCGCATGCGCTGGCGCATGAGGAAGACGCGCCAGAGACATGGCTGACGCCCGAGGCCCCTACGGCCCCTGACGCGGCCGTGGTGCCAGCGGTGGCCGTGGGCCGGGCCCGCAGGTGGTGGTGGGCACCGGGCGCGGTGGGCGCGCTGGCGGCGGCCATCGTGCTCGTGCTCGTCTTCAAGAGCGCCGGGCGGGATGCCCCGCGGGAGGTCTGGCTCGCGAAGACGTCCGCCCGGCTCATCGAGGCGCGGGTGGCCTATGCCAGCGCGGATGGGCACCGCCCCTATGTGCCCTTGCGTGCGGGGAACGGTGCGGGGCCGGCCGGGCCTTCCTCGACGCCGACGCTGCGAGCGCTGGCGGACCTGGAGGACCGGGGTGACTTGCACGGCATCGCCGCCGCGTACCTGGTCCGCAAGGACCTGCGTCAGGCGTCCGACTTCCTTCACCGGATGGCGCCGTCCCCGGACCGGGACAGCGACCTGGCCATCATCGCGTTGGAGCAGGGGCATCCCGAGGAGGCCCTGGCCCTGCTGGATGGCGTGTTGCGGCAGGCGCCGGAGCATGCGCAGGCTCAGTGGAACCGGGCCCTGGTGCTGCGGGAGATGGGGCTGACCCTGCTGGCCGCGGAGGCGTTTGACGCGGTGGTGAAGCGCGGGGAGCCGGGCTGGAGCGAGGAGGCGCGCATCCGCGCCACGGCGCTCCGGCATCAGACGCAGGCGCGGGGGCGGGCCTGGAAGGGCGCTCGCGCGGCCGTGCGGGACTTGATGGTGGACCCGCAGGCACGGCTCCCGTTGGAGGAGGCGAAGCGGTTCCCGGGCATTGTCCGGTTGGCGTTCTACGACGCCGTGCGGGCCGCGCCGTCGCGCGAGGGCGCCCTTCGCCTGCTGCCGCTGGCCGACGTGCTGGATGGCGTGCAGGGCGGGGCGGTGCTTCGGGACTACGTGCTGCGGGTAGCGGAGCGGGACTTCGGCCGTCGCGGGCCGCTGGCGGCGGACTACGCGAAGCTCATCCGAGGCGAGCTGGCTTCACCGGAGCCATTCCTGGAGACGCTGCGGCGCTCGGGCGAGGACGACCTGTATCTGGGCGGGCTCATCAACCAGATGGCCGCCTCACGGCACCTGGAGGACTTCACTCGGCTGGCGAGCGCGGCCAACGACCCCTGGGTGTCGCTGCTGGCCGAGCGCGAGCTGGCGGGCGCGGAGGAGCGCGCGGGGGCGTGGTGGAAGGCGGAGGCGCGGCTTCGCGCGGCCGTGGGCGCCTGTCAGGGCAGGGGGCTGTCCTATCGCTGCGCCACGTTGAAGAAGCGGCTGTCGGACCTCTACCTCGCGCTCAACCGTCCGGCGGAGGCCTTCGAGCAGGCGTGGAGCGGCTGGCTGGCCTCCCGGGAGCTGGAGGAGTGGGAGCTGGAGCAGCAGTTCCTCCAGGAGCTGGCGCACATCGCTCGCTACCGGCTGGATGTCACCAGCGCGCGCGCCTATCTGCGTGAGTCCCTGGCCCGGTCGCCGGACGTCTGCGAGCAGCGCACGTATGTCCACCGCAACCTGGCCTACCTGTCGTGGCTGGAGTTCGACGCCCAGGAGGCGCGGCGCGAACTGGAGCTGGCGCAGGAGTGTGGCCGGCCGCTGGGGCTGCCCGGCGCGCTGCTGCTGTCGTATCTGGCGCGCTTCGGCGCCGACAGCCAGGACGCGGACCTGTTGCGCCGCACCCTGTCCGAGCTGCGCAGGAGTCAGCCCTCACCGGGAAAGCTCGCGCAGTTGAGCTTCGCCGAGGGGCAGTTCGTGCTGGAGCACGACCGGGCCACCGGGTTGGAGCTGCTGCGGGGTGCCATCCAACAGGCGGAGGCGCTGCCCGACGACGTCGACGCGCGCAAGACGCGGATGGGGGCCTACAACGTCCTGGCGCACGAGGCCGGCCGCACGGGAGACGCCGGGGCGGCGCTGGCGCTCATGGGGGCCGCGCTCCGCGTGGACGTCCCCGACCGCTGCGTGTTGGGCGTCGCGGTGGACTACGAGCGCTCGGTGGTGGCGCTGCGCGGCGCCGGGGGGCGAGCTGCTGGGGCACTTCGACGCCAGCCGCGCCGAGCCCCTGGGGCAGGAGGCCTCCGGGCTGGTTCCGTCGTCGCTCCAGGCCGCGCTGAGGGGCTGCGAGCGCGTGGACGTGCTCGCGCTGCCCCCCGTTCATGGCCTGCGCGGCCTGCTTCCGACGGACCTCGCCTGGAGCTACCGCGTGGGGCGTCCCTCGGGTGCGGCGCGCGGGGCGGCTGACGGCAGCGGCACGCACCTGGTCGTCAACGGCGTGGAGGCGCCCGCCGCGTTGGGTTTGCCGAGGCTGCTGCCCCTGGCACCGCCGCTCGGGGTGGATCCGCAGCGCATCGAGCTGTCCGGCATGCAGGCCACGCCCGGGCGCGTGCTGGCGGCCATGGCGCGGGCCAGCGAGGTGGAGATTCACGCGCATGGCGCCTTCAGTCCGGAGGTGTCGGACGCGTCGCTGGTGGTGCTCGCACCTGAAACAGATGGCCGCTACGCACTGTCCGCCGCGCAGGTTCGCGCGATGAAGCTGGAGCGCGCGCCGCTGGTCCTGCTGGCCACGTGCAGCGCGGCGCGGGCCACGCCCTTCCTTCATGAATCCTCCAGCCTGCCGGTGGCCTTCATCGAAGCGGGGGCCTCCACGGTGCTGGCCTCCACGGTGGAGATTCCGGACTCGGCGGGGCGCTTCTTCGAAGCAGTGCGTGAGCGCATCCGGCGTGGCGCGGCCGCGGCCCATGCGCTCCGCGACGAGCGGCGTTCGTGGCTGATGGCCCACCCGTCCGCGGACTGGGTCCACGGCATTCTTCTCTTCGAATGAGAGTCAAGGAATCCGACTCGCTGCGTTGTACGGGTACGGAGGCGGGGGAGACGGCATGCCGCCGGAGCCCGCCGGTGCCGCGCAGAGGGGGATGCGATGGGGAAGAAGCTTCCGAAGAAGCCAGCGCGTAACGGGACGGTGGTGAGCATCAATCCTCATGACCCGCCGCCGGAGCCCACGCCGGGGCTCACGGCACACCCGCCGTTCTCGACGAAAATGTCCGTGATAACGGCGTCTCAGCCGGATGAAGCGGACGACTCCCGCTGAGCCGAAGCGACAAATTCCTGGCTTGTCCTGAATCGCGCTGGCGATACAGGTTTCACGGGACGCTCCCGCTCGGGGCGTCCCGGATTTTTTTGAACAGAATGCACAAGAAAAAGGGCTGGGTCCGTATTTGAGATTGAGGGGGCGTTGGTCGCGAGCCCCTGAAATCGGGGGGACGGATGTTTCGTGGTGACGCGCGGGGCCGTGGGGATGCGAGCGGTATCTGGGCACCTGAGGAGGGGCGTGGGGCGATGGGCGGGGGCTGGGGAGCCCGGTCGGACGAGGGCACTCGTCAGGGGGCGTGGGGCGCTCGGGGAACGCGCGAGGGGGAGTGGCAGCGGGGGGGAACGCGGAGGACCTGGGGGGGCTGGAAGTCGAGTCGTTCGACATGAGCGACTTCGAGTTCCGGATCGCCAGCTTCTGAGTTCGGCGTGCGGGGAAGGAGGAAGCCCCGCTCCAGCAGACGGCGTCGGGGGACAGCCGTCGTCTTGAAGGGTGGTCGCGTCGGGACCGGGGGGCCGACGACCACATGACGCGGACGTCGAGGACGCGTCCATCCGGAGAGGCGCTGGAGCGCGGAATTCCAGGGTGTGGGGGAGGGGGCGCGCCCCAGGCCCTCCGCCTCCAGAGAGTCCAAGGGCTCTGGAGGCGGAGGCCCCCTGGCGGTCATGCGGTATACGGTGAGGCCTTCTTCTCGATGGGAGTCCTCGCATGAAGTCCGTGAAGTGGGCGGCCTTGCCGCTGTTGCTGCTGGCCGCCTGTGCCACCACGGGGCGCAAGGGCGCCGCCGACGACGGACCGCCGCGCCTCATGTCCTGGTCCGAGCAGATCGCCGAGCGCGAGTCCTGGCTGGAGAAGCGCCACGGCATGCTCCTGGACATGATGCGCCGCCACGGCGTGGGCATGTGGGTGGTCGTCAACGAGGAGTTCCACGACGACCCGCTCACCCAGTTCGTCGCGCCGCCGCGTCCCTACGCGGGCAACCGGGACATCTTCGTGTTCGTCGACGCGGGGGCGGAGGGCCTCAAGCGTGTCGCGCTCTCCAGCTACTCGGAGGCCACGCTGGAGCGCTTCTTCGAGCTGCCCGCGGAAGGCCGCAAGCCGCAGGAAATCCTGGCGGACCTGAACACGCGCTATCAGCCGCGGACGATTGCGCTGGGCATTGGCGGCAAGCGCGGCGTGACGCGCAGCCTGACGAAGGACAGCTACACCTTCCTGGTGGAGGCCCTGGGCGCAGAGGCGGAGGCTCGCTTCATCAGCGCCGCGCCCCTCATCGAGGAGTACCTGGACACGCGCCTCCCCGAGGAGTTCCTGCACTACCAGCGACTGGTGCTGCTGACGGAGGCGGTGGTGAAGGAGGCCTTCTCGCCGGCCGTGGTGGTGCCGGGCACGACGACCGTCGGTGACGTGCGCCGCTTCCTCTACAACCGGCTCTGGGAGCTGGGCGTGGACACCTGGTTCCAGCCGGACCTGCGCGTGCAGCGCAAGGGCATGGACGGCGCCGCCTCGCGTGGCTTCCTGGCTCCCGCGAAGGAGGACGTCGTCATCCTCCGGGGCGACCTGCTGCACGTGGACTTCGGCATCACGTACATGGGGCTGAACTCCGACTGGCAGAAGATGGCCTACGTGCTGCGCGAGGGGGAAACCGACGCGCCCGAGGGCCTCAAGCGGGCGCTGGCCAACACCATCGAGCTCCAGGACGCGCTGATGCTGCGCGCCTCGCGTCCGGGCCGCACGTCCGCGCAGGTCTACACGCAGACGATGGCGGAGATGAAGGAGAAGGGCATCGAGGCCATGGTGTACAGCCACCCCCTGGGCAACCAGGGCCACGCGCTGGGAGCCAGCATCGACTTCCGTTCGGCGAGCCGGCAGGAGGACGCCAAGACGTTGCGCAAGGGCTCGTACATCGCCATCGAGCTGAACACCGCCACCGCGGTGCCGGAGTGGGACGGGCAGAAGGTCTTCGTGATGCAGGAGGACCCGGCCCACCTCACCGAGGAGGGCTGGCGCTTCTTCGTGCCCCGCCAGGAGTCGTTCTACCTCCTCGGCCGCGACGGGAAGAGCGGAAGCGGAAGTGGGGGCAAGGGTGTGACGACGCGCGGCATGCCCATGTATTGAGCTCGGTTCAAGCGCCGGCCCGCGCGCCGGGCCCGCTGATGTCCGCCCACGTGAGGCCGAAGCGGGCCAGGTACTTCTTCAACCGGTCCGCGTCGTTGACGCTCTTCTTCTGGGCGCGTGACTGAGAGAACAGCACGCGTCCGGCGTCCGACAGCGAGCGGGACGCCCGGCAGACGCTCAGCACGTCCGCGAGCTGGACCCGGTCGAAGCGGTCCAGCTCGCTGGCCAGGTTTTCCCCTAGCAGCTCTGAGACCAGGTCCCCCGTTCTCACCGCGGCCTTCGTGCCGGAGGGGCGCCACTGGTCGCGCAGCCGGTCGAGCTCCTCGTCCACCACGTCCCGGGTAATCCGTCCGCCGGCCGCCAGCGTGGCCATGCGCAGCACCGCGGCGTTGAGGTCCCGGAAGTTGCCGGACCACCGCGCCTCGGCGGAGGTGGCGAAGCCGAGGAAGCGCTCCTGGGCCTCCTTGTTCATGGTGACGCGCGTGCCCACGGCCTCGGAGGACTGGTCCAGCTCGAAGAGCAGGTTGGGGGCGATGTCCTCCGGGCGCTCGCGCAGCGCGGGGAGCCGGAAGGTCCACAGGTTGATGCGCGCGAGCAGGTCCTCGCGGAAGCGCCCGCGTTCGACCTCTGCCTGAAGGTCGCGGTTGGTGCCGGCGATGAGCTGGAAGTCGCTCTCCACCTCGCGGTCCGCGCCCACGGGCAGGAAGCGCTTGTCCTCCAACGCGCGCAGCAACATGGCCTGCTCGTCCGCGCCCAGCTCACCGATTTCGTCCAGGAACAGCACCCCGCCATTCGCCTGCCGCAGCAGGCCGGGTCTGTCACTCAGCGCGCCCGTGAAGGCGCCCTTCACGTGGCCGAAGAGGGCGGACATGGCGCCGTCGCCCCGGAGCGTGGCGCAGTTGAGGTCCACGAAGGGACCCGCCACGCCGCGCCGGGCCTTCTTCAGGGCGTAGACGCGCCGCGCGAGCTGCGACTTGCCCGCGCCCGTGGGCCCGGTGATGAGCAGGGGCGCCCGGGACTGGACGGCCACCTGTTCAATGCGCTCGATGAGGCGGTTGAACGCGGCGTTGCGCGTATCGATGCCGGACTTGAGGAAGGCCAGGCCCTCGCGCTGCTCCTGCCGGAAGCGCGCGGCCAGGGTGTCGTACTGCGACAGGTCCAGGTCGATGAGCGTGTGGGTGCCCGCGCCCGCCCGGTCCCTGGGGTCGGGTGATACCTGCACCAGCTTGCCGGGGATGAGCCGGCTCTCCACCAGCAGGAACATGCAGATCTGCACGATGTGCGTGCCCGTGGTGATGTGGACCAGGTAGTCCTCCGCCTCGGGGTTGAAGGGATAGCCGCGCACATAGTCGAGCAGCGCGCCGTAGGTCTCCTCCAGGTCCCACGGGTTCTGGATGTCCAGGGTCCGGGGCCGCACCTCCGTCTCCGGCGACACCTGCTGGAGGTCCTCCACCAGCGTGGCCGCGAGCGACGTCGCGTTCGGCGGGTGCAGCAGCTCCAGTCGGTGCACCAGCAAGTCCTCCTGCTGGCACAGCGCCACCGTGGGCCGCCACCGCGTCCAGCGCTGTGGTCCCTGCCCGTTGTCCAGCGTCGTCCCGAGCATCCCCAGGACCACCGTCTTGCGCGCGCGCGATTTCGCCATAGGGATAGGACATTATCCCATAAGATAAATGCTGCCACCTCGTCTGGAGGGCCTCCCCTCGGGAGCGGGGTTGGCATGCCGGCTGCTCTAGCCCTCCTGCGTGACCGGGACCCAGCGCCCGGCGGACGACTGAAAGGTGAAGACGATGAGCCGCGACAACGAGAACTACGAGGTGCTGTCGGACGAGATGGGCCGCCCCATCAAGTCGTGGACGATGGGGGTTCCGTTCGAGGACGAGGCGAAGAAGCAGCTCCGCAACCTGCGCGGCCTCCCCTTCATCCATAAGTGGGTCGCGGTGATGCCGGACGTGCACCGCGGCTACGGCGCGACGGTGGGGAGCGTGGTCCCCACGGTGGGGGCGGTGGTGCCGGCGGCGGTAGGGGTGGACATCGGTTGCGGGATGATCGCCGTCCGCACGACGCTGCGCGCGGACCAGCTCCCGGACTCGCTGCGTGGGGTGCGCTCGGCGATTGAGCGGGCGGTGCCGCATGGCCGCTCGGACAACGGCGGCCGCAATGACGTGGGGGCGTGGCGTGTGGCGCCGGCGCGGCACCAGAAGGAGTGGGCGCGACTGGTGGAGGGGTACGACCGCATCGTCGCGAAGCACCCGCGTATCGGCCGTGGGCCGGAGCTGTCGCACCTGGGAACGCTGGGAACGGGGAACCACTTCATCGAGCTGTGCCTCGATGAGTCGGATGGCGTGTGGCTGATGTTGCACTCCGGTTCGCGTGGCGTGGGGAACCGCATCGGGAGCTACTTCATCGAGCTGGCGAAGGAGGACATGCGCCGCTGGTTCATCAACCTGCCGGACGGGGACCTGGCGTACCTGGCGGAAGGGACGGAGCACTTCGAGGACTACGTCTTCGCGGTGAGCTGGGCGCAGGACTACGCCGCCACGAACCGAGCCCTCATGTTGCAGGAGGCGGTGGACGCGCTGCAGTTGAGCGGTGAGCTGCCTCCGTTCGAGCTGAAGGACGAGGCGGTGAACTGCCACCACAACTACATCTCGCGTGAGCACCACTTCGGAAAGAACTGCTTCGTGACGCGCAAGGGCGCGGTGCGGGCGCGCGAGGGCGACCTCGGCATCATCCCCGGAAGCATGGGGGCGCGTTCGTACATCGTCCGCGGGAAGGGGAACGCGGACAGCTTCCACTCCTGCAGCCACGGCGCGGGCCGGGTGATGTCGCGTGAAGCGGCGAAGCGGCGCTTCACGGTGGAGGACCACGTGAAGGCGACCGCGGGCGTGGAGTGCCGCAAGGACGTGGACGTCATCGACGAGACGCCGGCTGCGTACAAGCCCATCGATGCGGTGATGGCGGCGCAGGCGGACCTGGTGGAAGTGGTCCACACGCTGAAGCAGGTCGTGTGTGTGAAGGGTTAGCCCTCCAAGAGGTGACCATGCCGGGATGAAGACACCGAGACGCCCGCGCTCCCCAAGAGACCGAAAGGTCGCCAGGATGGGGACGCGGGCGTCGCTATTTTCCCGGCCGTGTCAGTGCGTGGCGGGTGGTTCGTGAGTCGCGGGCAGCACGAGGAGGACGTCATGGTGCGCATCGATGGTTCATTGGGAGAGGGTGGGGGGCAGGTGCTGCGCACCTCGCTGGCGCTGTCGCTGGTGACGGGGCAGCCCTTCACCATCCAGAACATCCGCGCGGGCCGGAAGAAGCCGGGCCTGCTGCGGCAGCACCTGACGTCGGTGAAGGCCGCGGAGGCGGTGGGGGCCGCGGAGGTGTCGGGCGCGGAGCTTGGTTCGCGCGAGCTGACGTTCCGTCCGAGCGCCCTGGCCGCGGGGAACTACCACTTCGCGGTGGGCACCGCGGGCAGCGCGACGCTGGTCCTCCAGACGGTGCTGCCGGCGTTGCTCCTGGCGGACGGGCCTTCCACGTTGATGTTGGAAGGGGGGACGCACAACCCGATGGCGCCGCCTTTCGACTTCCTCCAGCGGGCCTACCTGCCGCTGGTCCGTCGCATGGGGCCTTCGGTCGAGGCGACGCTGGAGCGCGCTGGCTTTTTTCCGGCGGGGGGCGGGCGGTTCCGGGTCGACGTGCGGCCCGCGCCGCTGAAGCCGCTGAGCCTGCTGGAGCGAGGCCGGGTGCTCCGCCGGGACCTGAAGGCCGTGATTGCGATGATTCCGTTCGACGTGGCGCAGCGCGAGCTGGGCACTGCGGGGGCCGCGCTGAAGTGGCGGCCCGATGAACTCCGAACGGAGGAGCTGAAGCGGCCGTTGGGCCCCGGCAACGTGCTGGTCGCCGAGGTGGAGAGTGAGCACGTGACGGAGGTCTTCACCGGGTTCGGTGAGCGCGGGAAGCGGGCGGAGTCCGTGGCCGAGGAGCTCGCTGGCGAGGTGAAGCGCTACCTCGACGCGGGTGTGCCGGTGGGCGAGCACCTGTGTGACCAGTTGCTGCTCCTCCTGGCTCTGTCCAAGGGCGGCGCGTTCCGCACCCTGCCGCTGGATGGGCACGCCGAGACGCAGCTCCAAACCATCGCCCAGTTCCTCGACGTGAAGGTCGAGGTCCGGGAGGTGTCTCGCGACGTCCGGGAGGTGGAGGTTCGCGCGTAGCGCCTGGGGCGCGTCCGGTGGTGTCCGGACGGCCCTGGGGGGACGGCGTCGCGCTCGTCGCTCGGAGGGCGGCCAGGCGTTGGGGCTGCCCGGTGTCTTCGTGGCGCCGCGCCGGGCGCCGGCACCATGCATGTGCGGAGGAGACATCCGCGTGGCAGAGGTGCCTGAAGTCGAAATCATCACCCGGGACTTGCGGGAGGCCGTCGTGGGCCGCCGCTTCGTGGGCGCGGAGGTCCTGGTTCCCGCCGTCGTTCGCTTCCCGTCGCCGCCGGTCTTCATCGAAGCCTTGAAGGGGCGGCAGGTCACCGCCGCGAACCGGCGGGCGAAGTTCATCCTGCTGTCGCTCGATGACGGGACGACGCTCGCGCTGCACTTCATGCTCTTCGGCGAACTGGCGCTGCGCCCCAAGGGGAGTGAACGCCCGGCTTCGACACTGGTGGTGCTCGAGCTGGAGGGCGGCGAGGCGTTGCAGTTCACGGACCCGCTCGGCTACGCGCGCATCGCGCTGGCACCCTCCGGCGAATTGGCCGCGCGCCTGAAACTGGATGAACTTGGGCCGGAGGCGCTGGGCGAGGGCTTCACCCCGGCGGTGCTGGCGAAACAGCTCCGGCGGCGGAAGAGCCCGCTCAAGACGGTGCTTCTCAACCAGCGGGTGGTGGCGGGGCTCGGCAACCGGGACGCGGACGAGAGCCTGTGGCAGGCGGGGATTGATCCACGCCGGCTGGCGTCCTCCCTCACGGCCGACGAGGTGGTCCGGTTGGATCGCGCCATCCAGGCGGTGCTCGATGAAGGGCTCCGCATGCGGGGAACCCAGCGAGACCTCTTCGGCGTTCAAGGCCAGGCGAAGCACCGGCGCAACGTGTTCGGCCGCGCTGGAGCACCGTGCCCGCGCTGCACCACGCCGGTCTCCCACCAACGCATCGGTGCCCGGAACACGTACTGGTGTGCCTCGTGCCAGCCCCTGACGAGCGCGCCCGAAGTCCCCGCGCAGTCCTCGTTGCTTTGAGCCGCGACCGTCGCTCCTTCGGGACTCGAACCCCGTAACTCCAGACAGTTATCTCGGGACTCATGGAATTGTCAGACGAGGGTGTCGCGTGACACCCGTGTCTGTCCTGGTCCACGCGCGCAATCTTTACGACCAACTCCTCAACCTTCCGACGTATTTGCTAAAGCGCTGTCGAGCCGTCAGGGGCGCTGGTCGCAGTCGTCGAGGTCCGCCTCGGATGCGGAGGGGGCGTAATGCCGTCAAGGTTTGCGTGGGTGTTGGGACTTGCGCTGCAAGTGTCGTTGGTCGCGTGTGGTCCGCGGGAGGCGTCCGTTGAGCGCCTTCCACCGGGACCGCAAGGGGCGCTGACCCAGCTTGCGCCGGGGACGCTTCCCGACCTGGTGGTGCGCCGGTTGTTGCTGCCGTCCGCCGCGCGCATCGGGGAGGACATCGCCGTCACGGTCGAGGTCTGCAACCGCTCGCCATTTCCGGCAGGGCCCTTCCAGGTGGAGGTTCGCCTCTCCGAGGACCGTGACTTCACGTCCACGGACCCCAAGCTGCTGAGGGTGGGCGTGAGTGGGCTGGACGCTTCTCTCTGTGAGGAGGTCTGGCAGTGGGTCGAGGTGGACGCGGCGCTCGCGGGGGCGCACTACACCGCCGCCGTCGTGGATGCGGACGGGCAGGTGGAGGAAGCCGACGAGGCGAACAACCTGTTCGAGGGCGGAACCCTGGGCGTGGGGACGGGGCCCGACTTCGTCATCACCGCCTTGCATGCGCCGACCGTCGTCGATGTGGTGCCGTTGCCCATCATCGCGACGGCAACGGTGTGCAATCGCGGCAACCTCGCGGCCAATGGCGTCATCGACCTCCTCCTCTCGGAGGATGACATCCTCACGACGGAGGACAGGAGGGAGACCTCTACGGGAGGGCTCTTCCTCGACCCCGGCGCCTGTGAGGATGTGACGTTGGAGGTCAGTGTCCCGGGGCCGAGCTCGCGCTATCGCGTGGGCGCGTGGGTGGATTCCTATCCCGGGGAACCCGCGGACCTGGTTCCCGGCAACAACCTCTGGGTGGGGGGGCGCCTGGTGTTGGGAGAGCAGCCAGACCTCATCGTCACGCAGGTGGACGCGCCTCCGAGCGTGACAGGCCTCCTTCCGTTCCGAGCGGAGGTCACGGTCTGCAACCAGGGCAACCGGCCGTCGTGGTGGTTCGAGGTGGTGCTCTTGCTCTCGGCCCAGCCCATCGTCGTGGCCGAGGACCGCGGCATCGGCCATGCAGACGTGGCGCCCCTGGAGGCGGGGCAGTGTGCGCGGGCGCGGGTGGAGGCGTCGGTCCCAGGAATCGCCGCCGGGACCTGGTACGTGAGCGCTGTCGCGAACCCGCATCGGGCTCACCTGGAGGAGGCGCTTTGGGACAACAACGTGGGACCGTCGACCCGGCTCCTGGTGGGGGATGCGCCGGACTTTCGCGTCGTCGCCATTGAAGCGCCCGCGGTGCTGGCCCCGTGGGCGTACGGCACGGCTCGGGTGACGGTGTGCAATCACGGCACCGTGGGAGCCCCCGTGGACGTGGGGCTCTACTGGTCCTCGGACGAAGAGCTGGTCCTCCCCGAGCCCGTCGCTGGCAGTCTGGGATTCGGCCTCCTGGCGCCCGGACAATGTGCGACGGAGCCAGTGTCGCTCCAAGTGGAGGGCTCCATCCTGGGTCCGCGGTTCCTGATGGCGTTCGTGGATGCCGGCGAGCACTGGGCCGAGCTGAACGAGGACGACAACACGTACGCCGGCAGGCGTGTGTTCATCGGGAGCGGGTCTGACCTCGTCGTCACCTCGCTGGAGGCTCCCACCAGTGTCCACGCGCACGCCCGGTTCCTGGTCCGGGCAACGGTGTGCAACCAGGGGAACGAGGCATCACCCAACGGCAACATCGAGATTCGCTCCCGGCGGTCGCTCACCACGCCATGGGCGGGGACGCTGGAGCTCGCGTTCCTTCCGTCCATCGCGCCAGGTGCGTGTCTCCGCCACGATGTGCCGGTGGAGCTCCTGTTCGATCACCCGAACGGATTGCTGCTGGACGCGTTCATCTGGACGGACGACGCGTTCAGGGAGAACAACACGTCCTCCCCGCTGGTGCCCGTGGGCGTGGGAGATCGGCCTGACTTCGCGGTGACGTCCGTGGTGGCTCCGGCGGGTGTCTCTCCGGGACAGGGCTTCTTCGCGGACGTGACGGTGTGCAACCAGGGGCTCCGGGATGGGCGGACGGACGTGATGGTCGTTCTGTCCCAGGACCCTGACGTCTCTGTCCGGGACCTCTTCGCGGGCTGGGCGGAGACGGGGCTCGTGCAGGCGGGGCAGTGCGTGCTCGTCAAGGTGCCGTCGCACGCGGGCTCGCTGTGGCCCGGCGTGTTCACCGTGGGCGCCATCGCGGAGCCGTTCGCGGAGCGGTACCAGTACAAGGAGCTGCGCATGGACAACAACGTCCACGCGGGCGGCCCGCTTTCGCTCGGGCGTGTGGCTGACTTCGCGGTGACGTCCGTGTCCGCGCCCAGGACGGTGGTTCCTGGCGCCGCCTTCACGGCGAAGGTGACGGTGTGCAATCAGGGCGCTGCCAGGGGGGCGACGGACGCGGTCTTTGTGCTGTCTCAGTCGACACACATCGCCCTGATGGACGTGCCACTCGGAAGCCTGGCGGTGGGGGCTCTGGATCGCGGACAGTGTGTCACGCGCGATGTCCCACTGACCGCGCCCTCCACCGCGATGCAGGGTGTGCTGGGCGTGCTGGTGGACTCTCTGGACCTCTACCTGGAGCCCCGGGAAGACAACAACGCGCTGGTGGGAGGGCCTCTGTCCGTCGGGCAGGTGCCGGACCTCACGGTCGCCATCGTGGATGCGCCGTCGATCCATCCCTCGAATGTGCCGTTCACCACGGTGGTGCGCGTCTGCAATGAAGGGACGCTGCCCGCCGCTGGCGTTGCCCGCCTCTTCCTGTCGGCGGATGCCGTCATCGAGCCAAACACGGACACCGAAATGGGTTGGGGGTACGTCTACGACCTCGCACCGGGACAGTGCCAGCTCGCCCACGCTCCGTACTTCGGATACCCGCCTGGGGCGGAACTCCCCAATGGCCGCTGGTTCTGGGGTGTGGAGGTGTCGGCCTTGGCGTCGGAGCAGGAGGTCCACAGGGATGACAACTTCGACGCCCGTCCACTGAACGTGGGCCTCGTGCCTGACTTCGCCGTCACGGCGCTCGAGGTGCCTCCCTCGGTGCTTCCGGGCCAGCCGTTCCGGGCCCAGGTGACGGTGTGCAACGCGGGAGCCGCCTCGGGCGCGACGCCCGTCAGGCTGGCGCGTGATTGGTCTCCGTTCTACGCGCCGGCCGCGCACACCCTGGGCGAGGCGATGTCGGGGCTGCTGGAGCCGGGGCAGTGCTCCACGGTGGGGGTTCCGGTCGTAACCGGCGTGTCGTTCGAGGGCGCGTACACCGTGAGCGCGGTGGCGAACCCGGAAGGCGCTTCGGCCGAGATGCGTGAGGACGACAACGTCCGGACGGCACGCCTGGGCGTGGGCGCGTTGCCGGACTTCACGGTGGGGAGCGTGCGCGTGCCCGCGACGCTGGCCGCTGCGGCGGAGGTCGTCAGCGTCGCCGTGCAGGTGTGCAACGTGGGGACCGTGGCGGGGGATGCGGAGCTGTCGCTCGTGCTGTCCGAGGATGAGACCATCTCCGCCGCGGACATGCCGCTGGGCGCGGTGCCCATGGGCCCGCTGGACGCGGGTGCGTGCGCCACGGTGGATGTGCCGGTGAGCCTCTGGGTTCCTTCCAGCGGTACCTGGTTCGCGGGCGCGGTGGTGGACCCGTATGGCGTGGTGTCCGAGCTGCGAACGGACAACAACGCGAGCCTCGGCGTACCCGTGGGCATCGGGGCGCTGCCTGACTTCATCGTCACCCGGCTGTCCGCGCCTTCGAGCGTGGCGCAAGGCGGCTCGTCCTCCACCTTCGTGGAGGTGTGCAACGCGGGGGCCCTGGCGGCCGCGGCGGAGGTGTCCTTCTATCTGTCCGCCGACACGGACGTCACGGCCGCGGACGCGCTGCTGGGCTCGTGGAGCTTCGGCAGTCTGGAGGCGGGGCGCTGCGCGTCAGCGGAGGTCGCGCTCGCGGTCAGCGCACCGACGCCGGTGGGCGTCCGCCTCTACCTCGGGGCGCTCGCGGACGTGGGGCAGTCGCAGGCCGAGCTGTCGGAGACGAACAATGGGAGCCCGGTGGTCGCCTTGAGCCTCGGCCCGGTGTCGGACCTCGTCATTCGTCGCACGGACGCGCCGGCCGCAGTCCTCCCTGGCGCGTCATTCCAGGTGGCGTCCCTGGTGTGCAACCAGGGCGCCCAGGAGAGCGAAGCTGGTGCGCTGAGCGGTTATTTCGCGCGCAGCGGTGCGGGCGGCTCGCGCGGCGCGCCCGCGTGGGAGGCCGCGTTCCCGCGTCTGCGCCCCGGGAGGTGCGCCACCCTGGTCAGCACCTTGACGGCGGGCTCCAGCGAGGGCCTCTGGTTCCTGTCATCGGAACTCAAGTCGACGCACAGCCACAGCCCTCCGGACATGGTGTTGGAGAACAACGCGGGGCCCGTGGTGCCGGTCCGCGTCGGACGCCTGCCGGACTTCGTGGTGGCCGCCGTCAGCGCCCCTACAGGTGTCCGGCCCGCGGACGCATTCCAGGTGGACGTCACGGTGTGCAACCAGGGCACCGTGGAGGGACAGTCGGAGGTGACGGTGTTCCTGTCCCGGGATTCGCGCCTCTCGGTCGAGGACGGGCGCTTCGGCCCGGTGGCGACCGGTGCGTTGGGACAGGGCCAGTGCGCCACGTTGCCGGTCACCGTCTCCGGGGACTCACAGCGGTCTGGAACCTGGTTCGTGGGGGCGCTCGTGGACCCGAGCACCCAGGTGGCCGAGCTCTCCGAAGAGAACAACGTCCATGACGGCGTGCCCGTGCGGTTCGATGCGCTCCCGGACTTCGTCGTCACCTCGATGCTGGCGCCCGACAGCGTTGCGTTCGGCGGAACGTTCCAGGCGCAGGTGTCCGTTTGCAATCACGGCACCGCTGCCGGCAGCGCGCTGCTGACGCCCTATCTGTCCCTGGACGCGTTCATCTCCCGGGATGATGTCCAGGTGGCGGGCTCTCAGACGGTGTCGGGACTGGCTCCCGGGGCTTGTGTCCAGCGTGAGATGTCCATCCTGGCCAGGCCTTCTCGCGAGGGCCTCTGGTTCTTCGGGGCCGTGGTGGATGCGCAGCGGTGGGGCGAGGAATCCAGCACGGCCAACAACGCGAGCCCCGGGCGTCCCCTGGGCATCGGCTTCAAACCGGATTTGGTCATCGCCTCGGTGGAGGCGCCCGAGGTTGCCCGGCCGGACGCGCCGCTGCCGGTGGCGGTGACGGTGTGCAACCAGGGCACGGCTTCTGTCAGCAACGTGGGAGTGGGACTCAACGTCCATCTGCTGCCCGAGGAACGGCTGGACAGCGGATTCGCGGCCATGGTCTTCGTGTCCCTGTCGCCCGGCACATGCAAGCGTGAGGCAGTGTCGCTGCCGCTCCATGAGCAGGCTTCGTCCTGGCCAGCCACGTACGTCATCGCCAGCGTGGACCCCTACGACGCGGTGCAGGAGTTCAACGAGCAGAACAACGAGCGCGCCAGCCGTGCCGTCTCCGTGGAGGACGGGCTCGCGGACCTCGTGACGGAGGCCATTCGTGCGCCGTCCACGCTGGAGCCGGGACAGGCCTTCACGGCATCCATCCGGGTGTGCAACGAGGGCCGTGTCCCCGCTCCCGCGTTGGTGACGCTCCATGCGTCGCGCGACAGTCAGGTGACCCCCGCGGACCCGCTGCTCGGGGAGGCGAGCCTGGGCACCCTGGCGCCCGGTCAATGCACCGAGCACGCCCTCCCGGCGGTCCTCCAGGGCGCGGGGACCTTCTGCCTGGCCGCGGCTGTCAGCACGGGGGGCGAGGTTCGCGAGTACGACACGGCGAACAACGTGGGGCCCGCCGTCCAGGTGTATGTCGAAGGCCCGGGAATGGACTTCGTCGTGGAGTCGCTGGTGCTGCCCTCCGTGCTCCTGCCGGATTCGTTGTTCACGACGTCCGCCCGTGTCTGCAATCGGGGCCGGATGGATGGGGTGACGTCGGTGTCCCTCTTCGTTTCCCCAGATGCGCACGTCGACTCGTCGGACACCGAGCTGGCATCACGGCCTGGCCTCTATGCCGCGGCGGGGCGGTGTGCCGACGTGACGATGCAGGTGAGCGTTCCGCAGCCAGGACGCTGGTATCTGGCGGCCATCGCGGACCCGCTGGGCGAGCAATCCGAGGATGACGAAGGCAACAACAGGAGCCCGGTGTCCTCGCTGGTGGTCGGCTCACTGCCGGACTACGTCGTCGCCGCGTTGACCGCGCCTGCCGTGGAGACGACCAACGGTCCGTTGCCGGTGCGAATCACCGTGTGCAATCAGGGCACCGCACCCGCGCCAGCCACTGGCGTGCGGTTCACGTTGCGCTCGGGTGGAACGTCGGCGGAAGGTGGGCTTCGCGTGTCAGACCGAAGCGTCCCGGCCCTTGCCGTGAACCAGTGCGCCGAGTGGGGGGAGTCCCTGGTCTCGGTCGGAAACGCGCCCGGGGCCTGGCGGCTGGAGGCGACGGTGGACCCCGAGCAGGCGGTGACGGAGGCCCACCTGGACAACAACGTCAAAGCCGTGGACCTGCGCGTGGGAAATCACGCGGAGCTCTCGGTGACTCGCATCGCGCCGGAGCGAAACGCACTCTCCCGGAGCGAGACGTTCATCACGGAGGTCACCGTCTGCAACACCGGCAGCGTTGCCGCCAGTGAGCTGCGCATCCACGTCCTGATGTCGGAGGATGGCCTGGACCCGGACGTGGGGACGTCCGTCGGCACGAGGCCCTTCTTCGCGCTGGCGAAGGGGTGCGCCGTGGTGCCCGTGATGGGGAATGTGCCCTCTCAATTCGCAGGCGAGGTCCATCTGAAGGCGCGCGTGGAGCTCGTCGCGCCTCAAGGGGGCGAGCTGAACCTGGACGACAATGGGCTCGTCGGCCCCCTGGTGGGGATTGGCTCTGGCCCCGACCTGGTGGTGACGGGCGTGACGACCGACGTCTCGGTGACCTGGCCCTCAGCCCCGATGGCCGCCGTCGCGACGGTCTGCAACCGGGGCGATGCGCGCTCCACGCGCGCGTCCCTGGACGTGTTCCCCATGAGGGGGGAGGAAGGGGACGCCGTGCCAGAATTCTCCTTGAGCACTTCCGTGTCGATTCAGCCTCTGGAGCCGGGCGAGTGTGGCTCGTTCGACGTGGATTTGATTGCGCCGCCGGTCGAGGGCGACTGGCGGTGGGGGGCCATGGTGGATGGGGCGAACGCCGTCCGGGAGACGGTGGAATCCAACAACCTGGGCTCCGGGGACGCGTTCCGGGTGACTGCGGTGACAGGGCTCGCTGTCACGGCGCTCCAAGCGCCCACCGGCGTCTTTCCGAACGAGTTCTTCACCGCCACGGCGACCGTGTGCAACCGGGGCCCCACGTGGCCGTTCGGCATGCCAATCCACCTTGCGTTGGAGACGTCGGACGGCTTCCCGGTCACCACGCTTCCATTCCGAGCCACACCCTCCAATCTGGCCACGGGCGCGTGTGCGCCGGTGACGCTGTCGGGCTCGGCCCGCGTTCCCCTGGACGGGGCCTACCGGCTGGTGGCGCGGTTGGGACACCCGGAAGAATCGATGCCCGAGCCGCTGCGGCGAGCGCTCTCATTCGCCGTGCCGTTCGTCGTCGGTGGCCGCGGGGACTTCACGGTGACGGCCGTGAGCGGCCCCGCGATGGTCCGCGTGGGGGCCTCGTATTCGACGTCGGTGACGGTGTGCAATCACGGCACGTCGTCGTCGTCGGGCACCGTCCAGGCCTACCTGTCCCGGGATGAGCGCATCGACGTGGCGGGAGACGTCCGTGTGGGGCAGACGACCGTGACGCTCTCCCGGAACCAGTGCCGGACGCTGTCGGTGTCATCGAGAGCCAACAACGTGGACAGCGGGGACGTGTGGTTCGTGGGGGCGAACGTGAGCATGGGCAGCTCGCCGGACGTGAATCCCGCCAACGACGGCCGTGTGGGCTCCCGGATTCTCGTGACACCCTGAGTCCGTGCCGGGCGCGGGGCTTGTGGGCAGCGGACACGGTGGCTGTTATGACAGCCCCGTGTCCGACGTCACTCCCCCCGCGCCTCCTCCGTTCGAAGCCGCGCTGGTCCGCGCCAGCGAGGAGCTCGGCCTCCCCAGCTACTACCAGTCCTGTGTGCGCCCGCTGCTGCGCAACCCGGAAGGCCGCTGGCCGCGCTGCTGTGGTGGCGGGTGTGAGCCATGTGCCCAGACGCTCATCCAGGTGGCCCTGCGCACCCTGGAGTTGATGGGAACGCCCCGTCAGGCGCCGCTGCCGGACTGACGCGGAGGCCACACGCATGCCTGCACCGCACCCGCTGCTGCTCGTGGATGACGACGCCGCGTTCCGCAAAGTCTACGGCGGGCTGCTGCGCGAGGCGGGCTACGAGGTGGTGGAGGCCGCGGACCGGCCCTCCGCCCGCGCCGCCTTCGACGCGCGGGACTTCCCCCTGGTGTTGCTCGACTTGATGCTGCCGCCCGACGGCAGCGTCTCCGCGGGGCTGGAGGGGCTGGCGGCGCTGCTGAGCGCGAAGCCCGGGACGAAGGTCATCGTCGTGTCCGGAGCAGGGGACACGCGGCACACGCTGGCGGCGGTGCGCCTGGGGGCATACGACTTCCTCACCAAGCCGGTGGACCCGGACGTGCTGCTGGTGGTGGTACAGCGGGCGCTGGCTCGGGTGCAGTTGGAGCGGCAGGTGGAGACGCTGCGCAGCTCGCTGACGCGCGCGGCGGGTGGCGTCTCCCTGGTGGGGCAGAGCGCGTCCTTCCTGGCGGCCACGTCCCTGGCGGAGCGGGTGGCGGCCAGTGAGCTGCCAGTGCTCGTCACGGGCGAGAACGGCACCGGCAAGGAGCTGCTGGCGCGCACCGTCCACCTCAAGAGCCGCCGCCACGGCGGGCCGTTCGTCCCCATCAACTGCGGCGCGCTGCCGGAGTCCCTGCTGGAGAGCGCCCTGTTCGGCCACGTGAAGGGCAGCTTCACCGGCGCGACGAAGGACCACCGGGGCCTCTTCGCCGAGGCGGACGGCGGCACGCTCTTCCTGGACGAACTGGGGGACATGTCGCCGTCCCTCCAGGTGAAGGTGCTGCGCGCGCTGGAGACGGGCGACATCCTGCCGGTGGGCGCGGACCGGCCCGTCCAGGTGGACGTGCGGCTCATCTCCGCCACACACCAGGACTTGGGCCGCATGCTCCAGGAGGGGACCTTCCGCGAGGACCTGTACTGGCGCGTGAAGGGCGTTGAAATCCGCCTGCCGCCCCTGCGCGAGCGCCCCGCCGACCTGTCGCTGCTGGCCAAGCACTTCCTCAACCAGTGCGCGCACCTGTGCCCGGACGGACGCGCCCGCCTGCTGTCGGATGGCGCCGCGGAGGCCCTGCTGGCCCACGCGTGGCCGGGGAATCTGCGCGAGCTGCGCCATGAGATGCAGCGCGCCACCGTGCTGGCGGGGGAGCGGCGCGAAATCCAGCCCGAGGACCTGTCCTTCACCGGCAGCGAGCGGCCACGGACCTCACTGGCGCCGGGCACCACCACGCTGGCGCAGAAGGTGGAATCGCTGGAGCGGCGTGAAATCGAAGAGGCCCTGAAGCGGCTGAACGGCAACCGCACGCACACGGCGGAGGCGCTGGGCCTGTCGCGTCAGGGCCTGCTCAAGAAGCTGGAGCGCTTCGGGCTGACATGAGTCAGAAGAGCCGGGCGCCCAGGCCCAGCCGCACGCCGTAGCCCAGCCGCGTGTGGCTTTCGCCCGAGCGCTCCTGGAAGGACTCCACGCCGAGCTGACCCGCCGCCAGCACCGACAGGTTGCTGCCCAGGTACACCTCCACGCCGCCGCCCCCGAGCGCCTGGAGGCGTCGCGACTGCCCGTTGGACAGGCCGATGTCCACCGGCACGTCCACCAGGCCCAGCACGGACACCGTGTCCGCGACGCGCCAGCCCGCCACCAACCCCGGCGACACGCGCAGCAGGACGCCGGAGTAGTTCCGGTCATCCATGTACGTGGCACCTGAGTTGAGCACCACGCCCAGGCCCAGCGTGGGCGCCAGGGACAGGATGCCCTGCTCAAGCACCTTGCGGCGCACCGCGAGCTCCAACGCGGCGGACAACTGGAACCACTGGAGCCGCGCGCGGGCCTCCAACTCGAAGCCGGAGATGCCCTGGCGGAAGCCCACGCCAATCTCCGGCGCGCCGACGAAGCCGTAGAGCGCCGTGGCGCCGTCCGGGAGTGTCACCGGCGCCAGCACCGCACCCAGTGGATCCTCACTGGTGCCTCGCAGCAGCGCCGTGTCGGACGTCGTGACGCGCGGCGTTTCATCCGGCGGCGCGGCGTCCGGCGCCTGGGCGGCGGACTCCAAGGACACGAGCAACAACGCGGACACGAGAGGGCCGAAGCAGCCGGTACGCATCATGGCGCACACCCTACCCCGCAGAGTGCCACGCGGAAACCGCAACGATTCCAGGGGCTTGTGGGTGCCTTGCGTATTTGTCCGACTTAGCGCGAAGATTTCGTAATCCATGGCTACCGCACACCCACAACCTTCCACGTATGCCGGACCGGAAGCCGCGGTGGAGACGGGCGCGCGTCGCCGTGCGTCACGGGGGCGGCCTCGGGTGTTGTTGGTGGACTCGGCGCCCGGCGCGCAGGTGGCGCTGGCCGCGGCGCTGGCGGAGGCGGGCTTCGAGGCATCGCGCATCCACTAGAATGTCATTTGAGGGATGGTCATTTGCGAGGCCCCTT
>JBKGHI010000379.1:0-6450 GCA_046520405.1 Myxococcus sp. 1LA | reverse complement strand
CAGGCGGTGGCGGGCACGGCGCGGGCCGTGTGGCGCAAGGGCGCGGAGCTGGCCGCCGAGCCGATTCTCGCGGGGGACTTGTTGGTGAAGGGCGCGCGCGGCGCCGCGGCCATGGGCAAGTTGTTGGTGATTCCGCCGGACCCGCGCACGTCGTTGCGAGGACCGCTGGGGACGCAGAAGCGCGCCGCCTGGTCGGACCCGGTGCCGCTGGAGCGGGTGAAGGCCCTGGGCCAGGCGCTGGGCGGCACGGTGAATGACGTGCTGCTGGCGGCGGTGACGGGCGCGCTGCGGCGCTACCTGGAGTCGCTGGGGGAGCCGCCGGAGGACCTGCACACGCTGGTGCCGGTGAATCTGCGGCCCCTGGACGTGCCCGTGCCTCGCGAGCTGGGCAACCACTTCGGCGTCGTCTTCCTCCGGCTGCCCGTGCACCTGGGCACGCCCACGCGCCGGTTGCAGGAGCTGACCCGGCGGATGGAGCGACTGAAGCGCTCGCCGGAGGCGGTGCTGACCTTCGGCGCGTTGGAGTTGCTGGGGTACACGCCCGCGGCCCTGGAGCGGTGGGTGGTGGATACCTTCGGCTCCAAGGCGTCGCTGATTGCCACCAACGTGCCCGGTCCGCGCGCGGCGGTGTCCCTGGCGGGGAGCCGGCTGGAGGGCCTGACGTTCTGGGTGCCCCAGACGGGGCACCTGGGCCTGGGCGTGAGCCTCTTCAGCTACGCCGGGCAGGTGACGGTGGGCGTGGCGGCGGACACAGGGCGGGTGCCGGACCCGCATGCGCTCATCCAGGCCTTCCATGAGGAGTTGGACGCGCTCGCGGCCGAGCGGGACTGAGGCGGGCGCCCGGCCTCCGCCGCGGCGCTGTCAGAACGACGTGTCTCGCGCGGCACGCTCGGTGCGGTCGACGTCCGCCGCGATGAACGCCAGCTTCTGTCGAATCCCCTCCACCGCGTCCCCGCCGAGCGGCAGGCGCAGCGGGGCGTCGGGGCTCGCGGGCCGTGTGACTTCGCCGATGATGGCGCGCGCTCCCTTGGTGGGGTCACCCATCTGCTGGCCCGCGGTCTGCGTCACCCACGCGCGCACCGCGCCAGACGTCTGGGCGTAGGCCGGGTGTTCGGGCATGCGGCGGAACGCGTCGCCGAACAGCGAGGTGCGGAAGACGCCTGGCTCGACAATCAGGACGCGCACGCCATGGGGACGCAGCTCGTGAGCGAGGCACTCGGAGTGTCCTTCGAGCGCGTGCTTGGCGGCGCAGTACGCACCGAAGCCCGGCGAGGTGCTGAGGCCGGCCATGCTGGTGATTTGCACGAGCGTCCCCGTGCCGCGCTCGCGCATGTGTGGCACCACCTCGCGCGTGAGTCGCACGGCGCCGAAGAACATCAGCTCCAGGGTGTCGCGCAGGGCTTCTTCGCTCGTCTCCTCGACGGCGCCGATGATGCTGAACCCCGCGTTGTTGACGAGCACGTCGATGCGCCCGAAGCGCGCGAGCGCGCCCGCCACGGCGGCCTGTGCGTCGGTGGGGTGGGTGACGTCGAGGGCGAGCGCGAGGACGCGGTCGGGTGCGAGGGCGACGAGGTCGGCGAGCGACTCGGGCTTCCGGGCCGTCGCCACGACGGCGTCGCCGCGAGCAATGGCCTCGCGGACCAGGGCACGGCCGAAGCCGGACGAGGCACCCGTGATGAACCAGACCTGGGTGGAATCGGAGAGGGAAGAGGCGTCGAGGGTCATGAGCAGCTCCTGTGGTGTGCTCCAGAACCTAAACGTGGGGTGCCGCGCGGATTAGAGCGCGGCTTCGCCATGAAGTTGTTAGGCGTGCTAACAAATCGCCCATGCGTGAGGACTTCGCCGGGTTACGAGAGCTCCTCCTGGTTGCGGAGAAGCGCAGCTTCACGGCGGCCGCGGCGGAGCTGCGGGTGACGCCCTCCGCGGTGAGTCAGGCCATTGGCGCGCTCGAGGAGCGGCTGCATGCCCGGCTGGTCCAGCGCACGACACGCAGCGTGAGCCTGACAGAGGCAGGGGCGCGTTTCGTCGCCGAGCTCCGGCCCGCCATGGAGGGCATTCGCGGTGCCTTCGCGACGCTCGAAAGCGCGAGGGGCCGGCCCACGGGCACGCTGCGCCTCAATGTCCCGCGATTGGCGTTCGGCCCGGTCATCAAGCCGATGCTCGCGCGCTTCCTCACCGCGCACCCCGAGCTGCGCATCGACGTCACGCTCGACGATGGCCTGCGCGACATCGTCGCCGAGGGCTACGACGCCGGCATCCGCCTGGGAGAGCGCATCGACCGTGACATGGTCGCCGTACCCATCACCGGTGACATGCGCATGGCCGTGGTGGGCTCACCCGCCTACTTCGACACGCATCCAAAGCCCCGGCATCCGCGCGACCTGGCGGCGCACGACTGCGTCAACTACCGGCACGCCACGAGCCGCAACATCGCCCGCTGGGAGTTCGAGGTGGACGGCCGGGAGCTCACCGTCGCGGTCAACGGGCGCGTCATCACCAACGACAACGAGGTGATGGTGCTCGCGGCGCTCGACGGGCAGGGCTCGCGTACGTCATGGAGCACACCGTGACGGACCCTCTCGCCGCGAAGCGGCTCGTCCGCGTGCTCACGCGCTACTGCCCGAGCTTCCCTGGCCTCTATCTCTACTATCCCAACCGGAAGAACCTGGCCCTCAAGCTGCGCGCGCTCATCGACTTCCTGCGCGTGCGCCCTTGAGGGGCCCTACAGCAGGCCGTACTCCTCCAGCTTGTTGTAGAGCGTGCGCCGGCTGATGCCCAGCAGCCGCGCCGCCAGCGTCCGGTTGTCGCCCGCGCGGCGCAGCGCGTCCGCCATGGCCTGTCGCTCCATCTCCTTGCGCTGGGACTCCAGCGTCCGGGCCGAGTCCGCGGTGGGCGCGGCCTGGAACTCGGAGGGGCTCGCCGCGCTCGCGGGTGCGGGTACGGTCAGCGTGGGCGCGGGGGAGAGGCCTGGCTGGCGCGCCAGCTCGTGAAGGACCTCCTGGCCGCCAATCACCTGCGTGTCCGACAACACCACCAGCCGCTCCAGGAAGTTCTGGAGCTGGCGCACGTTGCCCGGCCACGGCTGGGCCCGCAGCGCCGCGAGTCCGTCGGGCGTGAGGGTGAAGGGTGGGCGCCCGTTCGTCTTCGCGTGGACTTCCAGGAAGTGCAGCGCCAGCGGCTCGATGTCGTCCGGTCGCTCGCGCAGGGGCGGCAGCCACACGGGCACCACGTTGAGGCGGTAGAAGAGGTCCTCGCGGAAGCGGCCTTCCTTCACGCGCTCTTCCAGCGGCTGGTGCGTGGCCGCCACGAAGCGGACGTCCACCTTCACCGTCTGGGTGCCACCCAGCCGCTCCAGCTCGCGCTCCTGGATGACGCGCAGGAGCTTCACCTGGACGGCGAGGGAGATGTCGCCCACCTCGTCGAGGAACAGCGTGCCGCCGTGGGCCAGCTCCACGCGCCCGGGCTTGCGCGTGGCCGCCCCCGTGAAGGCGCCCTTCTCGTAGCCGAACAGCTCGCTCTCCAGCAGGGTGTCCGGCAGCGCCGCGCAGTGCAGCTTCACGAAGGGGCCTTCGCGACGGGGGCTGGCGTCGTGGACGGCCTTGGCCGCCAGCTCCTTGCCCGTGCCGGACTCGCCGCGCAGCAGCACCGTGGCCGTGCCGGCGGCCGCCTTCGTCAGGACGGTCTGCACGTCCGCCATGGCCCGGCTCCGGCCAATGAAGCCGCCGGTGGCGCGCACCTGCTGGCGCCCATCCTCGCCCTGCGCGCGCAGCAGCGCCTTGCGGACGGTGAAGAGAATCTCCTCCCGGTCGAAGGGCTTGAGCACGAAGTCCGCGGCGCCCGCCTTCATCGCCTCCACCGCCAGCGGCACCGTGCCATGCGCGGTGAGGAGGATGACGGGCACGTCCGGCCAGCCACGCGACACCTCCGCGAGCACCTGGAGGCCATCCATGCCCGGCATGCGCACGTCGCTCACCACCACGTCCACCGGCTTGCTCGCCAGCAGCGCCAGGGCCTCCTGCCCGTCGCGTGCCGCATGCGTCGTCAGACCCGCCTGCGTCAGCAGGGCGCCCAGCACCTTGGCCACGGCCGGGTCGTCGTCGACCAGCAGCACCGTGCCTTTCCATGACTCGTTCACGCGGCTTCTCCCACGTCCACGCCGCCCAGGCTTGCGTCCGTGGCGGGCAGGCGCATCCGGACCACCGTACCGCGCCCCTCCCGGCTTGTCAGGAGCACCTCGCCGCCGTGTGCTTCCACCACGCGCCGGACGAAGGCCAACCCCAGGCCGCTGCCCGTCGCCTTGGTGGTGAAGAAGTCGTCGAAGGCGCGCTCGCGCGTGCGAGCGTCCATGCCCTCGCCGGTGTCCTCCACCTCCAGGGCCACGCCCGCGCCTTCCCGCAGCGCGCGCACGGTGAGGGTGCCCCCTTCTGGCATCGCCTCGCAGGCGTTGCGCACCAGGTTCTCCAGCGCGTTGGCCAGCAGGTCCTGGTCTCCCGCGCAGGGCGGCAGGCCAGACGCCAGCTCGCGGATGATGATGACCTTGCCCGGGCTGGCGAAGGCCTGGAGCGACAACACGCCCTCCACCAGCCGGCGCAGGTCCACCGGTTGGGGCAGGGGCTCCACGCGCGCCAGCCGCTGGTACGTGTCCACCACCCGGTCCAGGCGCTCGACCTGCTCCAGGAGCAGGTCGAGGAACTCGCCGTGTTCGTCCCAGGGCCGCCCGCGCGCGTGCTCCTCCTTGAGGTACTGCGCGGCGCCCTTCATCGCGGCGATGGGGTTCTTCAGGTCATGCGCCATCTGCGCGGAGAAGCGGCCCAGCGTGGCCAGCCGCTCCAGCCGCTCGCTCCGGCTGACGTAGGCGGTGACACCCCGGCGCGTCGCCGCCACCAGGGCGAAGGTCACCGCCGTGGTGCAGACGATGAGCGTGCCCGCCTGCGCGACGAAGAGCCGCACCACCGCGAGATAGGCCAGCACGCCCAGCCCCGCGATGCCCGCCGCGTGCAGCGCGAGCCGCGGCGCGCCCGGGTCGTTTCCGAAGAGGCCGAAGCGCAGCGCCGCGGTGGCCATCACCGGCAAGCCCAGGAGCGTGCCCACGTGGCCCAGCCGCACCACCTCCAGCCCCAGCTCCGCCGCCAGCTCCGTCATCAGCAGCGCCACCACCAGCGTGAGCCCCAGCAGCACCAGCCCCGCGCGGGCGCGCTCGTCCGGGTGACGCGAGCGCAGCACGTGCAACCCCAGCAGCGCGAAGCCCGCGCCCAGGGTGGGGATGGCCAGCGCGGTGACGACCAGCCCGAAGCGCAGCGTGAGCAGGTGCGCCTCCAGCGTGGGCGCGCCCAACGCCACGAGCATGGCCAGGGCCAGCACGCCGAAGAGCGCATAGGCGCCGTACATCGCCCAGGCCAGGCTCCGCCGCCGTCCCACGAAGGACAGGATGAAGTGCAGCGCGCAGGGCACCGTCATCAAGCCCGCGGTGAAGCCCACCAGCCGCCAGCCGTCCTCGTCCGCGCGCACCAGCGCGAAGCCGGAGAAGTTCCACGTCGACAGGGCGATGGACAGCAGGGACAGCGGCAGCGCCAGCGGACTCTTGCCCACGCGCGCCAGGGCCAGCCCCGCGAGGGCGAGCTGGCCCGCGCAGGCCAGGAGGCTGATCCACATCCCACCCGTCATGTGGCGCTCCGATGCAGCAGGGGACTAGAGCATGCCCAGCCGGCGCGCGTTGGCCGGCTCCACCGCCGCGGCTTCCCAGCGGCGCACGGCCTGCTCGCGCTCGGCTTCGGGAGCATCCGCGTAGTAGCCCAGCGTGTCGTGCAGCGCGCGGCTCAGCTCCTCGATGGCCGCCAGCCTCACGTCCAGCTCCCGGTGGCGCAGCGCGGAGACGAGCCAGTCCGCGCGGCGGCGGCTGCGGTTCTCCGCCCACCAGGCCGACCACTGACGCGGGTCCAGCCCCAGGGTGCGCGCGTCACTTCCCGCAGCGCCTCCGCCGCGGCCTGGGCGCACATCTCGTCGTCACCACCGGTGAGCCGGATGAGGCCTTCAATCGCGTCGCGGTCATGCAGCGTGCCCAGGGCCCGCGCGGCCAGCGAGCGGCGCAGCGGGTCGCGGCTGTTCAGCTCGTGGCGCAGGTCGCGCAGGGCGGCGTCCAGCCGGGGCAGTTGCTTGAGCGCGGCGGCGGCGACGCGCGCGGCGCTGGAGATGTCCGGCTCCAGGTCGAACAGGCCACGCAGCACGCCGTCCACCAGCTCCACGTAGGGCAGGTTTCCGGCGGTGAGCAGCGCGAAGTAGCGGGTGTCCGCGTCCTGCGAGTCCAGCAGCGGCGACACGGCCTGCGCGGCGGGGCGGCCCAGCCGGGACAGCGCGCCGGGGATGGGGCCCAGCTCGTCCGCTTCGGGCAGCTCCACCACCGGCAGCCGGCTCCAGGCGGTGGGGCCGGGGAAGTGCTGGGCCAGCACGCGG
>JBKGHI010000378.1:0-6452 GCA_046520405.1 Myxococcus sp. 1LA | reverse complement strand
TGGCGGGGGCCGCGAGCGTGCGTTGGCGGAGGCCGGCGGTGAGCGCGGCGGTCGTGAAGGCATTCCCGCAGGGGCGGGCGACGCGCAGGCAGTGGCTGGCGCTCAAGGGGCCGATGGTGGCCGCGCGGCTCCGGGTGAGCGGGGCGGGCGTGAGGGTGCTCCGAATGAGAAGGGCGAGCGTGGAGCGCGTGGCGGCAAGGGGGGCTCGGACGGCGTGGACGCGGTGACCTTCAGCATCCGCGACGCGGACGCGTGGCCGCTGTTCTCCTCCAAGCAGGTGTCCCTGAACCCCTTCACCGGCGAGGTGGCGAAGGTGGAGACGTACGCGGACTACAACAGTGGCCGCAAGGTGCGCACCTGGCTGCGCTTCCTCCACACCGGCGAGGCGCTGGGGCTGCTGGGCCAGCTCGTGGCCGCCATCGCGTCGCTGGGCGGGGTGTTCCTCGTCTACACGGGCTTCGCCCTGTCGTGGCGCCGGTTCTTCCCCCGTCGCCGGACGGCCACGGAGCCCCGGGCCGAAGCCGCCGCGCAGTCCGAACCCGTGGCCTGACAGGTTCCAGCCCTCCTCGTGAGCGTGACGGGTTCGCTCGTCATCCTCCCACTCACGAGGCGGGCACTTCCTGCCGGGCCGGGAGGTTCAGCTCCGGTCCTTGCGGACCAGCACCTTCTTGCCGCGCAGGGTGGCGTTCTTCAGCGCCGCGATGATGCGGTTGGCGTCGGACTCCGGCACCTCCACCAGGGAGAAGCTGTCGCCAATCTGGATGGCGCCAATCTTGGAGGACTCCACGCCCGCTTCTCCGGCGATGGCGCCCACGAGGTCCGCGGGGCGCATGCCGGCGTGACGGCCCGCGCCAATCCACAGGCGGGTGACGTCCCACGTCGGCGGGGCACCGCGAGCCTTCGGGCCCGGGCCCCGGCTCGCCCCCGGACCCGCACGGCCCGCGGGGCCACCGAACTTACCCGGGCGCTGCTCCCGCCGCTCCTGGGGCGGCGCGACGACGGGAATCTCCGTCTCTTCCTGGTCGCGGCCCTCGTCCTGGGCCTCGTGGAGCAGTTTCACGGCGGCGGCGGCGATGTCCATGGCGTCGAACTCGCTGGCCAGGCTCTCCACCACGTTGCGGAGGGAGTCGAACTCGCCGGCCACCAGCGTCTCGCGCAGGGAGGCGCGGAGCATCTCCTGGCGCTTCTCGCGCATGTCCGCCACGGTGGGGACGGTGGCCACTTCGATGCGCTGTCCGGTGACGCGCTCGATGTTGCGCAGCAGGCGGTGCTCGCGGGGCTCCACCAGGGTGATGGCCACGCCCTCGCGGCCGGCGCGGCCCGTGCGGCCGATGCGGTGCACGTAGGCTTCCGGCGCGTTGGGCACGTCGAAGTTCACCACGTGGGACAGGCGGGGGATGTCCAGGCCGCGCGCCGCCACGTCGGTGGCCACGAGCAGGTCGGTGCCCTGGGACTTGAGCTGCTTGATGACGCGGTCCCGCTGCTCCTGCGTCATGCCGCCGTGCAGGGCGTGCGCGCGCCAGCCGCGGCCATTGAGGGAGACGGTGAGGTCATCCACCTCCGTGCGCGTGCGGCAGAAGATGATGGCGGCGGTGGGCGACTCCACGTCGAGCAGGCGGCCCAGGGTGGCGATCTTGAAGGCGCGCGGGACGACGTAGGCCGTCTGGCGGACGCGGGGCATCTCGCCCTGTTCCACCTTCTCGCGGGCAATCTTCACGCGCACGGGCTCGTGCAGGTGGCGCTCGGCGATGCTGGCGATGCGCGGCGGGAGCGTGGCGGAGAAGAGGGCCGTCTGCCGGTCCTCGGGCGTGCCGGAGAGGATGGCCTCCAGGTCCTCGGCGAAGCCCATGTCGAGCATCTCGTCGGCCTCGTCGAGCACGACGACGCGCACGTCATCGAGCTGGAGCGTGCCACGGCGCAGGTGGTCCAGCGCGCGGCCCGGGGTGGCGACGACGACGTCCACGCCGCGCTTGAGGACGCGGAGCTGCTGGCCGATGACCTGCCCGCCGTAGAGGGGCAGCACGGAGATGCCGAGCTTCTGGCCGTAGCGGTGGATGGCCTCGGAGACCTGCATGGCCAGCTCGCGCGTGGGGACCAGCACCAGCGCGGACGTGGTGTTGGGCCGGCAGGCGCCGGGCTCCACGTGGTTGAGCAGGGGCAGGGCGAAGGCGGCCGTCTTGCCGGTGCCGGTGGCGGCGATGCCGAGCAGGTCCTTCCCCGCGAGCAGCGGCGGGAGGGCGGCGGCCTGGATGGGGGTGGGCTCCTCGTAGCCGAGAGCGCTGAGCGCCTCGACGAGCGCGGGCTTCAAACCCAGGGAATCGAAGGTGGCCTCGACGGGGACGGGGGGCTGGGGGGCTTTCACGGCTCGGGCTTGTACCACCAGCACTGGCCGCGTGCGCCCCCAGAATGGGGGGAGGCCACGTCGTGAACACTCTCAGTCCTTCCAGAGCACCTTCCACGGGTGCTTGCGGAGGTCCGTCACCAGCTCGCGCAGCTCCTCGTAGAGCGTGCCGTCCTGCAGCACCGCGCCCGCCGTGCCCTCGCCGGCCTCCAGCTTCGCCAGCACCCGGTCCGCGCGGGTCGCGATGCTCTCCAACTGTCCCGAGGCCGCCGTGAGGCGCTCCAGGGCGAGCTTCACGCGCGCGCCATCCTCCGGGCCCAGCGGGCCGGTCACCGCCGCCAATCCGTCCAGCGTCGTCCCGGCGGACTTCGTCAGCCCTGGCAGATCCTTGCGCACCACCGCCGCCACCGCCGCCGCGTCGTCGAGCATCCGCGTGCCCTTACCGCCCGGCTGGAAGGCCTCGCGCGCCAGGCCGGCGAGCTGCCGCAGGTCCTTGGAGGCCGCGGCCAGTTCCGTCGCCAACACCTTCACGTCGCCCCGGTTCTCCGTCAGCATCTGGTCCAGCGTCCGCGCCAGCCGGGACACGTTCGCCGCGAGGCCGCGGATGGCCTCCGGGTCCTCCTCCAGCATCTGCGACAGCAGGTCCACGAAGCGGGTGAGCTGTCCGGCCAGGACGTCCAGCCGGGGCGCATCCGTTCCCCGCACCGCCGTGCCCGCGGGCAGCCGCTCCTGCGCCGAACCCGGGTTCAGCTCCAGGTAGGGCTCGCCCAGGATGCCCACCGTGGCCACCGTCACGCGCGCGTCCTTGCGCAGCGCGCCCACGGCCTCCGGCGCCACCGCGAGTTCCATTCTCACGGGCAGGGGACGGCCCTCCGCGTCCCGCCGCTCCGGCTGGAGCTCGATGTCCTGCACGCGTCCCACCTGCACGCCGCCCAGCTTCACGGGGGCGCCCTCCACCACGTTGCCCGTGTGGCCGAAGTCCACCGCCAGCCCGGTCTCCGAGCCCAGCTTCAGCTCGCCCATCAGCCACAGCAGCAACAGCACGCCCACGATGGCAGACAGCACCAGGGCGCCCACCTTCAGCTCCAGCCGTCGCTCATCCATCCGTCACGCCCTCCATGAATGGCGCCGTCAGCACCCGCAGCTCGGGCGCGGAGGACTCCAGGAAGCCCTTTGGCGTGCCCAGATAAGCACATTGCTTGTTCGCCACCACCAGCACGCGGTCCGCCAGCGCCTTCAGTTGCCGGTAGTCGTGGGACACCACCATGCCTCCCAGGCCCCGCGCCTTCAGCGACGCGAGCACCTCCTCCACCTGTCCCGCCGCCTTCCGGTCCAGGCCCGTCGTGGGCTCGTCGAAGAGGAGATAGCGCGGGTTCAGCACCAGCGCCCGAGCAATGGCCGTCCGCTTCTTCGCCCCGGGGCCCAGTTCGGGCGGCAGCCGGTCCGCCCAGTCCAGCAGGCCCACCTGCGCCAGCGCCGCGTCCACGGCCTCCAGGGGCGCCGTCGGGTCCGCGAGCCGCACGTTCTCCCGCAGCGTTCGCCAGTCCAACAGCGCCGGGCCCTGCACCAGGTAGGGGGCCTGACGGCGCAGCCGCACCAGCTCTCGCTCGGGCCGTGTGTCCACGCGCTCTCCCCACAGCTCGACTTCCCCCGCGTCCGGGCGGAGCAGCCCCACCGCGAGCCGGCACAGCACGCTCTTCCCGGTGCCACTGGCGCCCGCGATGAACGTCAGCTCCTTCGTGGATACCTCCGCCGTGAGTCCCGCGAGCACGGGCCTGCGCCCCTCCTCGAACGCGACGTGCACGTCCCGGAATCGCAGGGCCTCGTTGTCGGGAAGGGGCGTCATGCGCGAAGGCTCGCTCACAGCCGCAGGAGCTGGAAGGCCAGCGACACGGCGAGGTCGATGAGCAGGCACCCCAGGCTCGCCGCCACCACGCCGTCGGTGGTGGCCTCGCCCACGGCCTCGGCGCCGCCGCGCGCCTTGAGGCCGCCACCGCCGCCGCCAGTGGGATGTAGAGCCCGCAGCCCGCGGCCTTCAGGAACGCGGCCAGCAGGTCCCACCCGTCCACGTAGCGCGGGTCCATGAAGGCCCGGCCGTCCACGCCGAAGGCGAACTGCGCCACCGCCGCCGCGGACAGCGTGGCCGCGATGGTGCCCAGCGTGCTCAGCAGCGGGACGCCCACCACGCCGGCGACCACCCGGGGCGCCACCAGGTCGGCGTAGGGGTCTCCCGCCGACATCTCCAGGGCCTCCACCTGCTCGTTGACGCTCATGGTGGACAGCTCCGCCGCGTGGGCCGCGCCCGCGCGGGACGCCGTGAGCAGGGCGGACACCGCCGGGCCCAGCTCTCGGATGAGCAGCTCGAAGTATGCGGGCCCCAGCACCGCCACGTTGCCCACGAAGCGCCGCGCCTGGCTGTTGGCGATGGTGACCAGCACCGCGCCGAAGAAGGCCATGCCGGACAGCACCAGCCACACGCTGCGCCCGCCCAACTCGTGGAGCTGCGTCAGGGACTCGCGCCAGGGCACGCCGTCCCGCGTGGAGGCCCGCACCGTGCGCGCCAGCATCACCGCGGGCGCTCCGAGAAAGGTCAGCACGCCGCTCATCCCATCCACCCCGCGAGCACCGTGGTGAGGACGAAGTCGAGGACGAAGATGGCCGCGCAGCCACGCACCACCGCGCTGGCCGCCGCCTGGCCCACGGCATGGGCGCCGCCCCGGGCGGACAGGCCCACGGTGGTGGAGAGCAGGGCGATGGCCAGCCCGAAGATGCCCGTCTTCACCACGCCGCCCAGGATGTCGAACGGGCCGAGCAATTGCGAGAAGGTGCCGAAGAAGACGCGCACCGGCAGGTTCAGGGCGAGGAGGGCGGCCACGGACTCGAAGAGGATGGCCACCGCGAAGGTGACGCTGCTGAGCGCCAGCATGCTGACCTCCATGGCCACCACGCGAGGCGCCACGAGGATGGCGAAGGGGTCCAGGCCGATGCCTCGCAGTCCTTCAATCTGGCCGCCCACCTGCATCAGCGCCAGCTCCGCCGCGTTCCGCGCGCCGAGCCGCGCCGACATGATGAGGCCCAGCAGCAGCGGGCCGAACTCCCACAGCACGCCGTAGCCCGCCGCCCAGCCGAGGAACGCCCTGGCGCCGAAGCGCTGGACGTAGATGCCGGATTGGAGCACCACGATGACGCCGGCCAGCGCCGCCGTGGCCAGGGCCAGTGGCAGGGAGCCGTAGCCGAACTGCACCAGGGCGCGGCCCAGCTCGCGGCGCTCCAGCTTCGGCAGCGCCAGCAGGGTGCGGCCCACGACCAGCCCGAGCGCGCCGGTTCCACGCAGGGCGTCCAGCCCCATGCGTCCGAGCCGTGTCAGGAACGCCACGTGGGCACCTCGTCCGGGAGGAGGCTGCGTGGAGCCAGGGGCCCGTGTTCTTGGATGCACGGCGGGGCGTCCCCATCCCCGGGGCCTGGGTGCATTCTCGTCATGCCGGCACCTCGTCCGGAGCGTCCTCCAACTCCGGGGCGGGCTGGCCGTCATGAACCAGCCGCCCGCCACGCAGGTACAGCCAGCGGGGCAGGGGCAGGTCCGCGGGGGCCTCTGTCGCCACGACCAGCAGCGTGCCGCCCTTGGACACCTCCAGCAGCACCCTCGCCACCTGCCGGGCCGTGCCGGGGTCCAGCCCCGCGAACGGATCATCCGCGAGCACCACCGACGGACGCGCCGCCAGCGCCCGCGCGATGCCCGCGCGCTTCTTCATGCCCCCGGACAGGCGCTCCGGCAGCGTGTCCGCCGCGTCCGCCAGGCCCACCGCGCGCAGCACGTCACAGGCGCGGGCCTGGGCCTCGGCCTCCGGGACGTGGCGGCGGGTGAGGGGCGCCATGACGTTCTCCAGCACCGTCATCGAATCGAACAAGGCGTCCGTCTGGAACACCATGCCGAACGAGGCCTGCCGCTCCCGGCGCTCGGCGGCCGTCAGTCGCGCCGCGTCCCGCCCATCCCACAGCACATGGCCCTCCGTGGCCCGGACCAGTCCCGCCAGGGCCTTCACGAAGGTCGTCTTCCCCGCGCCCGAGCGCCCCAGCACCAGCGCCTGCGTCCCGGGCGGCAGCGCGCAGC
>JBKGHI010000377.1:0-6455 GCA_046520405.1 Myxococcus sp. 1LA | reverse complement strand
CGGCACTGCCAGGCGGCGAGGGATGGACGCGTCCAGCGGCTGCTGGTGGCCACCGCGGACTGCACGCGCACGGTGAACGCGGCGGTGGGGACGCCGGAGGGCAAGCGCCGCGCGGCCTTCTTCACCGCGCGGGCTCGGGCGCGCTGGAGCGCAACCGGGCGCACGTCAAGGACGGCTACACCGCGGCGGCGCTGCTGGCGAGCGGCGCGGTGACGGGCTCGCTGCGGGATTCGCTGCGCGAGCAGGTGCGCGAGGCGGTGAAGCGGCGCGACGAGGGCGCCGCGTATCTGCCCGTGGAGGAGGGCGTGGTGGACGCCGCGGGCAACACGCCGACGGAGGCCGAGGCCACCGCGCTGGCGGTGCTGGCCCTGGAAGGCGACGCGAAGGCGCCCATGGCGGACCTGGGCGCCGCGTTGCTCGCCAGCTATGAGCCGGTGTCTGGCTGGGGCAGCGGGCGCGCCAACCGGCTGGCGTTGCAGGCGGTGGTGGCCCTCTTCCGCGAGCCGCTGCCCGCCCAGGTGCGGGTGGTGCTGGAGCGGGACGGCCAGGTCCTCACCGAGGGCACCTTCGACGCCAAGGCCCTGCGCGAGGTGCTGTCCCTGGAGGCGGCGGCGCCGGGCTCGGGTGGCACGCACGCCTGGACGGTGCGCGCGGAGCCCGCGGTGCCGGGGCTGGGCTTCGCCCTGGCGCTGAGCGCCGCGGTGCCGTGGAAGCAGGAGGCGCAGGCCGGGCTGGAGCTGGCGGTGCAGGTGCCCTCGGACGCCAAGGTGGGGCAGCCGTCGGAGGTGACGTTCCAGGCGTCCACGCCGTCGGGCATGCCCCTGGTGCTGCGCCACGGGCTGCCCGCCGGTGTGCAGGTGGACGCCGGCAGCCTGGAGACGCTCCTCCGCGAAGGAAAGGTGTCCGCCTGGAGCGCGGAGGATGGCGCGCTGACGCTGAGTCTTCCGCCCCGAGGGCCGGGCGAGCCCTTCCAGGTGCGCTTCCGCGTCATCCCGACGCTGGCGGGCACACTCCAGAGTGGGGCGTCGTCGCTGACGTCCCTGTCGCGCCCTGACCTTGTGTCCTACGTACCCCCCGCTACGTGGGCGGTGCGCTGAGCGGAAGTCGCTGGCGCGTCCTGCCCCCGGGGCCACTGCCCCGGCTCCTGGGGGCGCGTTATGTGTCGACTCGTGGTGACTTCACGGGCCTCCAAGAAAGGTAGTCCGCGCTCCCCGCTGGGCATCGCCGCGGGGGATGCACAGGTTTCTCCTCGGCATCACGCAGTCACAACCGCTCCCTGGGTTGTTTCGTCGTGGGTGGCAAGCATGGAGCTCGACGGTGCGGAGAGGGACGAGCTACAGCGGGCGCTGACCAGCGCTTTTGCCTCGGTGGAGCATCTTCGCCGGGTCGTGGCCGCCACCTGCCGCAGGGACATGGAGGCGCTGGGCATCTCCGGCGGGCTGCGCGAGCGCGTCTTCACGCTCATCCACCTGGCGGAAGCGGAGGGCTGGCTGCGTGAGTTGATTCGCGGCGCCTACATGGCCCTGCCCCGTCACCCACGCCTCCACCGCTTCGTGCAGGGGTACCTCGCCTCCGTCCAGCGCAGCATTCCGCGTGTCGGGTTGGAGCGCATCTTCGGCACCAGCCGGGAGAGCGCCGAGCGCGAGCGCTGGCGCAAGCGCCTGACCTCCATCGAGCGACAGGTGTGCCGGGTGGAGCCGGAAGTGGGCGCGGCCCTGGGCACCGGCTTCCTGGTGTCCCCCAACGTGGTGCTCACCAACTTTCACGTCATCGAGAACCGGCTGCTGGAGTCGCTGCGCGTGCGCTTCGGCCGCAAGGTGCTCCATGACGGGACGCTGCTGCACCCCGGGACGGTGTACCGGGTGACGCGCTGCCTGGCGCGCAGTCCCTACAGCCCCGCGGACCTGATGCACCCCCGCCCCCGGGACGCCACGCCGGGCGAGCTGGACTACGCCTTCCTGGAAGTGGCGGGAGCCCCGGGCGATGACCTGGTGGACGACGAGCCCCGGGGCTGGCTGGAGCTGCCGGACTCGCGGGAGGACTTCACTCCGGGCAGCCTGGTGCTCATCGTCCAGCACCCGGCGGGCCAGCCGATGAGCGTGGCGCTGGATGAGTTCCTCGGCGTCAACCCGGGCCGCACGCGCGTGGCGTACCGCGCGTGCACGGGGCCGGGCTCGTCGGGCGCGCCCTGCTTCACCCAGGACCTGCGGCTGGCCGCGCTGCACCACAGCGGGGGACCCCGCATTCCCACCATGTCGGTGGGGCACAACGAGGGCATCCCCATCGACACCATCCGCGGCAGCCTGTCCCGGGGCATGTTGGGGCAGCTCGGCTGGGGCTGACGGGCGCGAAGTGGAGGCATGGGGGGCGCCTGATACAGTCAGTGAATGCACTCCGCTGGCACCCGACCCGCCGTCACCCACTCCGCGTGGGGGCTCGTGCGTCTTCCGGCCCTGCTCCTGTTGCTCGTCCTTCCCTGGAAGGCGGGAGCTGAACCCTCGCTGCGCGTGGCGGGCGCCTCCGCCAGCAACGAGGTGAAGCTGCGGACGGCGTCGGAGGACTTCCGGCACGTGCTGCGCGTGGACCTGCTGGGCACGCCGCAGGCGGCCAACGACGTGGCCGTGGCGGGCGGTGTGGCCGCGGCCGGCGGTGTGGCCGGCCCGGTGGACGGCGAGCTGCCCGGGGGCGTGACGGTGCTGGTGGATCCACTCCAGTCCCAGGACGGCGTGCAGGTGCCGTTGCAGGCCGTGGTGAAGGAATCCGAAGGAGGCGGCGCCACCGCGCCCATCTCCACGCGGCGTCCCATCCACGTCGAGCTGACCGGGCGGCTGCCCGTCACGGGGGACTACACGGGCCACGTGGTGCTGGTACACGCGGGGGGACGGGAGACCACCGCGCTCATCGTCACGCGTGTGCAAGCGGTACCCGCGGTGCAGTTCGTCGCTACGTCGCCCGCGGTGACGTCCGCGGGCTGGGGCTGGGGCTCCATCGACGCCACCGTGCGGCTGCCCTTCAAGGAGACGGCGGGCGTGGGCGGGGTCGTGTCAGTGCCGCAGTTGCTGCAACTCCAGCGCAAGGCGCCGGACATGGACTCGGCGCTCATCCAGCCGCGCTTCCAGCAGGTGCGCTTCACCCTGGAGGGCGGCAAGCCGGATGGCGGCAACCTGGACGTCACGGTGCGTGACGGCGGCATCCCGGTGAGCGCGCACGGCAGCGGCGCGTTGCTGGTGCACCTGCAGGGCCTGGAAGGGCCGGGCGAGTACACCGGCATCGTGCGGATGGCCGTTCGCTCGGGCATGCCGGTGGAGCAGCCCTTCACCTTGTGGGTGAGCTCGCCCTGGCTGTGGGGGGCGTTGCTCATCGCGGCGGGGGCCGTGTCGTCGTTCGGTGTGCGCCTGTACTCGCAGCGCATCCGGCCGCGCACGCTGCGCTTGCAGCGGGCCATGGAGCTGCACCGGCGCCTCCAGGCCCTGGTGAGCGGGCAGGGGGCCCAGGCGCGGGAGGTGGGGCAGGTGATGCTGGGCCAGGTGGACGGGCTGGTGTCGGAGATTCGCCGGCCGGTGCGCGGCATCCGCGTGGGGGATGAGGTGCTGGCCGCGATGGAGCCGCGCCTGCGCCTGTACGGTGCGTGGTGCGATGCGTTCCGCAAGCTGGAGGTGCTCCCCGCGGAGCTGCGGCCCCAGCAGGCGAACCAGTTGTTGGCGGAAGTCGAAGCCGCGCTGCGCGCGGAGGACACCTCCAGCGAGCAGCTGGACAGCCTCGCCGCGAAGGTGCGGGAGCTGGACGTGGCGGGGCTCGCGCGCGCCGGGCTGGAGGCGCGGCTGCAGGACATCGAGCGGCAGGCGCAGGCGCTGGTGGACCAGCACGGCGGGGACTCGCTGGGCTTCCGGCTCCGGTTCGAGCTGATGGCGCCGCTGGAGTCCGTCCGGAAGCAGCTGGCCATGGGGGCGTTGGACGCGGCCCGGCGGCAGCTCGAGTCTGCTCGCCGCTCTTACTTCGACATCCTGTGCGAGGAGCTGTCCGACGCCCTGGCGGCGCGCACTCCGCCGCGCGGCTTCACGGAGGAGGAGTGGGCCGTGCTGACCCAGCGCGTGAAGTCCCTGCTGGAGAAGGCCCGGGAGCGGGCCAACACCAACGTGGATGACGCCGTCCGCATGTACCAGGGGGCGCATGCCGCCTACGTGCGCCAGCTCATCGAGGAGATGCGCGGCGCGGTGGACGAGGCGCGGCAGGTCAGCGAGTCCGACGCGCAGACGCAGGCGCTGGATGACGTGGAGGCGCTGCTGGGCGAGGCCCAGGGGCGCCTGGTCACCGCGTCGTCGCACGAGGCCGCGGTGAAGTACGGCGAGGCGCGCGTCCGCTTTGTCGCCGCCAGCCAGTCCCAGCGGATGGCGAAGAGCTTCCACCTGGAGTCGCTCGCGGCGGACGCGGATGGCGCGGGCGCGCCCTCCGCGCCGCCGCCCTCCGCGCCCAGCGGCGGCAGCATCCCCGCGCTGCCAGATGCGCCCGCCGGAGGGCTGCCCGATGGACTGGGGGACTTCGAGGGCATGCCGCTGCCGTCGCCCCGTCACATGTGGCTGGTGGAGCTGGGCGTGCTGGCGCTGCTCACCACGGTGGCGGTGGCGCTGGGGCTTCAGCTCCTCAACGTCTTCTCGCCCACGTGGGGCGGCTTCGGCGCGGGCATGACGGCCTTCCTCTGGGGCTTCGGCCTGCACCAGGTGGGCAACGCCACCTTCGAGGGCATCACCGGGCTGCTGACGCGCGTGGAGCGGCCGGCCACGCCTCCGCCGGCCGCTTGAGCCGCGCGGCCTAGCGCTGCCGGTCCTGGATGGTCTTCGCGGCGATGCGGTCCACCACGCCCGGGGCCAGCAGCTTGAGGAACTGGGCGATGCGGGCCTTGGTGGTCATCACCACCTCGCGCTCGCGCTGCTCCATGGCCTTCAGGGTGATGGCCACGCAGGTGTCCACGTCCATGTTGCCCGCGCTCTCGTCGTGCTTGCTCTGCCGCACGGGCTGGCCGTCCGCGCCCAGCGCGTTGTCGCGGATGTTGGTGGCGACGAAGCCGGGGCACACCACCGTCACGTCCACGCCGGTGCCGCGCAGTTCGATGCGCAGCGAGTCGAAGAAGCCGTGCATGGCGTGCTTGCTGGCCGCGTAGCCGCTGCGGTTGGGCACGCCCGTCTTGCCGGTGAGGGACGACACGGCCACCACCAGGCCGCGCCGGGCCTTGAGGTGGGGCAGGGCGTGGTGCGTGCAGTACACCGCGCCCAGGTAGTTGATGCGAATCAGCCGGTCGAAGAGGGACAGGTCCTTCACCTCGTCCACGCGCGCGTCCATCGTCACGCCCGCGTTGTTGACGAGCACGTCGATGCCGCCAAACGCCTCCACCGCGCGCTCCACCAGGTGGCGGCAGGCCTCCGCGTCACCCACATCCGTGGGCACCGCCACCGCGCGTCCGCCCGCGGTTTCACACCGCGCCTTCACCCGCTGGAGCGCCTCTTCATTGCGCGCCGCCAGCACCAGGTTGGCGCCGCGTCCGGCCAGCACCACCGCCAGCGCCTCGCCAATGCCCGCCGAAGCGCCCGTGACGACCACTGTCTTTCCTCGCATGGCGCGCATTCTGACCCCTCGCTGTCAGAGGGGCCCGGAAAAAATCTGACCACCCGGTGACACTTAAATTCGGGGCCGGTGTTCCTGTCGCGCCAACGTGTTTTCGCGAAGGGAATCAGCACCATGCCGTCCATCGCCGTACTCGCCCAGGCGCAGCCCGAGCAGCTGGGGTGGCTCAGCAGCAAGCTGCTGAGTGTGACGCTCACCTCCGCCGAGTGGGTGCTGTGGGTGCTTGTCGTCCTGTCGGTGCTCTCCATCGCCATCATGCTGGAGCGCACGGTGTACTTCGCCCGCCACCGGCTGCCGGACTCGGAGGCGCTGGCGGTGCGGCTGGCGCGCGGTGAGTTGGACGCGGTGAAGGCCGCCATCCAGGGGCGGCAGGGCATGGAGGCCGCCATCCTGCGGGAAGGCCTGGCCTGCGCCGACCAGGGCGCGGACACCGTGGAGCAGGTGATTGCCTCCACCCTGTCGCGTGAGCGGCCCCGCTACGAGCGCTTCCTGTCGTACCTGGGCACGCTGGGCAACAACGCGCCGTTCATCGGTCTGTTCGGCACGGTGCTGGGCATCATCAAGGCCTTCCACGACCTGGGCAAGATGAACGCCCAGGGCGGCGGAGGCGGCATGCAGCAGACCGTCATGGCCGGCATCTCCGAGGCGCTGGTCGCCACGGCCGTGGGCCTGGCGGTGGCGATTCCCGCCGTGGTGGCCTTCAACGTGTTCAGCCGTCAGCTCAAGACGCTCACCAGCCGCGCCAACGCCTTGGGGCACGCGCTGGTGGGCAGCCTGCGCTCGGAGGCCCGTTAGGCCATGGCGGGCGGCGCGCAGGACAACGACGACGAAATCAC
>JBKGHI010000376.1:0-6509 GCA_046520405.1 Myxococcus sp. 1LA | reverse complement strand
GCCGCCGCCCGAAGGCGCCAGCGTCCTCTCCGGCACCCTGGCGAACTTCACCGCCGCGTGTGACGCGGACCTGGAGCGCACCCGCGCGCAGGTGGCCGCCATCAAGGCGCTGGACGCGCGCAAGGACGGCCCGGCGGTGCTCGCCGCCTACGACGAGGCCCAGGGCTCGCTGTTCGCCGCGGCCAACCGCTCCAGCCTCGCGCGCGAGGTGCACCCGGACGCGGCCTTCCGCGACGCCGCGCGTGAGTGCGAGCAGCGCGTGGACTCCGCCAACGTGGCGCTGTCCCAGGACCGCGGCGTCTACGACGCGCTGGCCGCGGTGGACCTGTCCGGCGGGGACGCGGCGACCCGGTACTGGGTGGAGCGCGCGCTGCTCGACTTCCGCCGCGCCGGCGTGGACCGCGACGACGCCACCCGCGCCAAGGTGAAGTCGCTCAACGAGGAGCTGCTCAAGCTGGGGCAGCAGTTCAGCAAGAACATCGCCGAGGACGTCCGCAAGGCCACCTTCAAGCCCGCCGAGCTGGACGGCCTGCCGGAGGACTACCGCAAGGCGCACCCGCCGGGCGCGGACGGGCTGGTGGTCATCACCACCAACTACCCGGACTACTTCCCCTTCATGACGTACGCGAAGAACGCGAAGGCGCGCGAGAAGCTGTGGCGCACCTACCGCCAGCGCGCGTACCCGGCCAACCAGGAGGTGCTGTCGCAGCTCATCGCCAGGCGCCACGAGCTGGCCACCCTGCTGGGCTACGCGAGCTGGGCCGCGTACACCACCGAGACGAAGATGACGCGCACGCAGCAGGCGGCGTCGGACTTCATCGACCGGCTGGGCGTGGCCACCGAGGCCCGCGCGAAGCAGGAGTACGCGCAGCTCCTGGCGCGCAAGCAGCAGGACGTCAAGGGCGCCAAGGTGCTGGAGCCCTGGGACCAGGACTTCTACGAGGACCGGCTGCGCGCGGAGCGCTTCAGCTTCGACTCGCAGGCGGTGCGGCCCTACTTCGAGTACAGCCGGGTGAAGGCGGGGGTGATGGACATCACCTCGCGCATCTGGGGCATCACCTACAAGCCGGTGAAGGGCGCCAGCGTCTGGCAGCAGGAGGTGGAGACCTACGACGTGTTCGACGGCGACACGCTGCTGGGCCGCATCTACCTGGACATGCACCCGCGTGACGACAAGTACAAGCACGCGGCGCAGTTCGACCTCGTCGCGGGCCAGGCCGGCAAGCGCTCCCCGGAGGCCGCGCTGGTGTGCAACTTCGCGCGCCCCGGCGAGCTGATGACGCACGACGAGGTGGAGACCTTCTTCCACGAGTTCGGCCACCTGCTGCACGCCATCTTCGGCGGCCACCTGGAGTGGGCCGGCATCGCGGGCACGCGCGTGGAGTGGGACTTCGTGGAGACGCCGTCCATGCTGCTCCAGCAGTGGGCCGGCAACCCGGAGGTGCTGAAGGAGTTCGCCAGGCACCACGAGACGAACCAGCCGATTCCCGCGGAGATGGTGGAGAAGCTGCGCGCGTCGAAGGAGTTCGGCCAGGGCCTGTGGGCCCGGCGCCAGCTCTTCCTGTCCGCGGTGAGCCTGGACTACTACTCGCGCGAGCCGGGCTTCGACACCACCCAGGCGCTGGTGGCGCTGCAGGACAAGCTCAGCCCCTTCAAGCACGAGCACCGTGACGGCACGCACTTCGAGGTGGCCTTCGGACACCTGGATGGCTACTCGGCCGCGTACTACACGTACCTCTGGTCCTCCGTCATCGCGAAGGACCTGGAGACCGAGTTCCAGAAGAAGGGCTTCCTCGACCGGGAGACGGCGATGAAGTACCGCCGCGCCGTGCTGGAGCCTGGCGGCTCCAAGCCCGCGGCCGAGCTGGTGAAGGACTTCCTGGGGCGGGAGTACGGCTTCGACGCGTACCGCGCCTGGCTGGACTCGAAGTAGGCAGCCGCTCGCGGCCCCAGCCTGGCGCGAAGCCAGGCCTGGGGCCCTGGCGCACCTACTTGCTGACGAAGGCCTTCTCGATGAGGAAGTCGCCCTGCTCGTGCGAGTCGCCTTCCTGGAAACCGCAGCCCTCGAGGATGCTCGCCGTCTCCTTGATCATCTCGTAGCTGCCGCAGATGACGACGCGGTCCGTCTCGGGGTTGAGCGGCTTCGCGCGGAGCAGGTCGGTGATGCGGCCCTGGTTGCGGAACGGCTCGCGCGTGACGGTCGGGTGATAGGTCAGCTTCTCCTTCACCAGCTCACCCAGGTACTCGTCGTTCGGGAGCTGCTCCTCGAAGAACTTCGAGAACGACAGGTCGCACACGTTGCGGCAGCCGTGGACCACGGTGATGCGCTCGAAGCGCTCGTAGGTCTCCGGGTCCTTCACCATGCTCAGGAACGGCGCGAGCCCGGTGCCGGTGGCGAGCATCCACAGATGACGGCCCGGCCGGAGGTTCGCGACGGTGAGCGTGCCCACCGCCTTCGTGCCCACGAGCACCGTGTCGCCCGGAGCGACTTTCTGCAGGCGCGAGGTGAGCGGACCGTCCGGCAGCTTGATGGAGTAGAACTCCAGCGTGTCGTCGTAGTTCGCGCTCGCCATTGAATACGCACGCATCAGCGGGCGGCCTTCGACCTCGAGGCCCATCATCACGAACTGACCGTTCTGGAATCGGAAGCCGCTGTCGCGCGTGCAGACGATGGAGAAGAGACGGTCAGACCAGTGCTGCACCGACAGAACACGCTGAGTCGTAAAACCAGTCGCCATGGTTCAGCCCTGGTTCTTCGCGTGGTGGTGGTTTTCGAACTGCACGAGGACTCCTTATCAATGGCCCTGACCGGATGCCGCATTCCGGCCGGGCGTCGCCTGTTTGGCTGATTCATTGGCGGAATGTCAACCCGTTGGCACGGGGCGGCGCACGCCAGGATGACGGCTCCAGAGGCGAGCGCGGCGCTGCCCGCCGGGCCTTCGACTCCGCACGTACCACACCGTCCGACCCCACCTCCACCCACGCCGCCGCCGCTTGCATGCCGTGGACTGCGCCCGCCCCGCGTGCCCATGACGGGAAACGCGTTACCCACGCGGCCCAGTCCCATGCCGCGCCGCTAATGGGTAGCCAACGCCGGCCTGCCCCCTGAAACACCCAAGAGGTCCACCAGGCCACGGGTCCGGCTGGACAGCACCTTGCTACGGCTTCGGCTGTCCCGGCTTCGGATGGGGCAGTGTGGAGGGGGGTAGCCGACGTGACACCCATGCATCGACGAAGAGGGGGCTGGCTCTTCCTTGCGGGCGCAACTCTCGCCTTGCTGGTGACCAGCTGTACCGATGACGACCCGATGGCTCGGGTCAAACCCGATGAGGAGATTCCAGTTGATCCGACTCCACCACCGGGGTCACCGCCACCGGTGGCAGGCGAGTGCGAGAACGTGCCCAGGAACCCTGGGCGCGTCACGATGCACCGGCTCAACCGCGCGGAATACAACGCCACCGTGCGGGACCTGCTGGGGGACACCACCCAGCCGGCCAAGGACTTTCCCATCGACGACCACGGCTACGGCTTCGACAACATCGCCGACGTGCTCTCGCTGTCGCCGCTGTTGATGGAGAAGTACTCGGCCGCGGCGGAGCGGTTGGTGAACGACGCCTGGACGCGCGGCGTCTTCAATTCGTGCACGCTCGACCCGGTCAACCCGGCGCCGTGCGCGCACGAAATCCTTTCCAACTTCGCCCGGCGCGCGTGGCGCCGCCCGGTGCAGCAGGCGGAGGTCGACAAGCTGATGACCTTCGTCACCCTGTCGAGCCAGCACGCGGACCCGCCCGCCGAAGGCGTGAAGCTGGCCCTGCGCTCGGTGCTCGTCTCACCACACTTCCTCTTCCGGGTGGAGAAGAACGCGCCGCCGGGAAGCACCGAACCGTACACGCTCGACAACTACGAGCTGGCCAGCAGGCTCTCCTACTTCCTGTGGAGCAGCATGCCGGATGACGCGCTGTTCGCCGCCGCGGAAGCCGGGAAGCTGGCCGACCCCGTGGAGGTGGAGGCCCAGGTGCGGCGCATGCTCGCGGACCCGAAGGCACGCGCGCTGGTGGAGAACTTCGCCGGCCAGTGGCTCTTCACCCGCGCGCTGGGCACCGCGGTGCCGGACGGCACGCTCTATGGCGCGTTCAACGAGGAACTGCGCGCCGCCATGCGCACGGAGACGGAGCTCTTCTTCGCGGAGTTCATCGCCGGTGACCACAAGCTGAAGGACATCATCGACGCGCCGTTCACCTACGTGAACGACCAACTGGCCGCCTACTACGGCCTGCCTCTGCCCGGCAGCCCCACGCACAAGCGCGTGGAACTCACCGGGCACCCGGAGCGCAGCGGCATCTTCGGCAAGGGCTCGCTGCTCACCGTCACCTCCAACCCGGACCGCACCTCGCCGGTGCAGCGCGGTGTCTGGGTGCTGGAGCAGCTCTTGTGCTCGGCGCCACCGCCACCACCACCCGACGTGGAGAACCTGCCGCCACCCATCACTCCGGACATGACGATGAAGGAGCGCATGGCGCTGCACCGCAGCGCGCCGGCGTGTCAGGGCTGCCACCGGCTGATGGACCCGCTGGGGCTGTCGTTGGAGAACTTCGACCCCATTGGCCGCTGGCGGCTGCAGGAAGTGAGCGGCGCGCCCGTGGACGCCACGGGTGACATGCCCGACGGCGCCGTCCTCAACGGCGTCCGCGACATGCAGACCTATCTGAAGCAAGACCCGAAGCTGACCAACTGCATCACCGAGCACATGCTCACCTATGCCACGGGCCGTGGCATGGCCCAGGCCGACCACTGCGCGGTCGTGGACATCGCCAGCCATGCGGAGGCCCGCGGTGGAAGGCTCGTCGACTACATCCTCAGCATCGTCTCGAGCAGCCACTTCAGACAGCGCGGCGCGGAGGAGGCGCAGACGCCATGAGCAAGAAATTCAAACTCTCGCGACGGACCGTTCTGCGGGGAACCGGGGCGCTGATGGCCCTGCCCCTGCTGGAGCAGATGCTGCCTCGCAAGGCGCTTGGCGCGCCGGGCGACGTGCCTCGCCGGCTGGCCGTCTTCTACACGCCCAACGGCATCCACATGCAGAAGTGGACGCCCGCGGAGGAAGGGCCGGTCTGGACGCTGACACCCACGCTGGAGCCCCTGGCGGCGGTGAAGAACGACCTGCTGGTGGTCTCCGGGCTGGCGAACAAGCCCGCCTTCCCGGATGGTGACGGACACCACGCCGCCGCCACCGGCGCGTTCCTGTCCTGCGCCAAGGTCTACAAAACGGAGGGCACCAACATCCGCGTGGGCATCTCCATGGACCAGGTCATCGCCAACCACATGGCGGCGACGCGGGCCACCCGCTACGGGTCCATGGAGCTGGGCATCGACGCGGGGCGCGGCATCGGCAACTGCGACTCCGGCTACGCGTGCCCGTACGCCAACAACATCGCCTGGTCGGGCCCCGCACGCCCGTGGCCAAGGAGACCAACGCCCAGGCCGCGTTCGACCGGCTCTTCGCGGGTGCCATCCCCGGGGAGACGGCGGCGCAAATCGCGAAGCGGCGCGCCTATGGCAAGAGCATCATCGACGTGGTGCGCGAGGACGCCACCGCGCTGCAGGGCCAGCTGGGCGCGACGGACCTGCAGAAGCTGGACGAGTACTTCACCAGCGTGCGGGAGCTGGAGAAGCAGGTGGATGACGTGTCCGTGCCGGCCGCGACCTGCGCGCCGGGCGTGGCGCCCCTCGTCTCCGAGGACCCGACCGAGAAGACGAAGGCGATGCTGGACCTCATCATCCTCGCCTTCCAGTGCGACCTCACCCGCGTGGCCACCTTCATGCTGGCCAACGCGCGCGCCAACAAGGTCTACCCCTTCCTGGGGCTCAGCGGCGGGCACCACACGTACTCGCACCACCAGAAGGTGCAGTCCAACTACGACGCGCTCGCCACCATCGACAAGTGGGAGGTGACGCTCCTCCAGTACATGCTGGAGCGCATGAAGTCGGTCATCGAGGTCAACGGCATGTCGCTGCTCGACAACTCCATCGTCTACTTCTCCAGCGAGGTCGGCGACGGGGACTCGCACAACCATGTGAACCTGCCCATCATCCTCGCGGGCAGGGGCGGCGGCGCCATCACGCCGGGCCGGCACATCCGCTACCAGGAGGACCCGCTGGCCAACCTGTACATCTATCTGATGCAGGCCATGGGCGTGCCCAACATCACCACCTTCGGTGACGACGGCACGGGCCCGCTGCCCGGCCTCGTCGTGTAGTCCAGCAGGACCCGTGCGCGGCGGGGCAGGCGGGCGGGCGGCCCACCGCCCGCCGTGCCCGCCGCGCACGCTTCACATGCATGAGCGGGCGTCCTGGCGCATCATCCCCCTCATGCCTTCCTTCTCGCGCGCTCCCCGCTGGTCCGCCCTGCTCCTGCTGCTGCCGCTGCTCGGCTGCGGGAGTGGCGGCACCCGAGCAGGGCCGGCGGCAGACCGCCACCTCCCGGCAGGCCGTGGCCTCCAAGCAGGCCG
>JBKGHI010000375.1:0-6554 GCA_046520405.1 Myxococcus sp. 1LA | reverse complement strand
GGCCGGCGCGGGCTGCGGGCGGCGGCCCTTGGACTCCAGCTCCGACTTCAGCCGCTGGTTCTCCACCAGCGCGTGGGACAGCTCCTCGCGGGTCCGCTCGAGCTGCGTGGAGGCATTGCGCTCCACCTCGGCGCGCGCCTTTGCCAGGTCCTGCACGCTCTTGTCGGACTCCTTCTGCTCATACAGCTTGCGCTTGGCCTGCTTGAGCTGCTCCTTCATGTCCTGAAGTTGAGAGCGCTGCTCGTCCAGCTCCTTCTGCTTGCGCTGGAGCTCCGCCTCGGCCTTGGCGCGCGCCTGGGTGTCCGTCACCAGCTCGGCGCGGGGCGACGACGACGACGCGGCCGACGAGGGGAGCGCGGCGTGCTTGGGGCCGGCGAAGAGATTGAAATAGAGCGAGATGGCGAGCCCGACAGCAAGGGCGAGGACCAGGACCAGCACGGGAACGACCTCCACGGGGAAATGCAAAAAGCGGAGCAGCCTACCGTCAGCCCCCGGGGCGTCAAGGGTCCACTGTTGGACGTGCTTCGCTTCACTCTGTGCGTCGCCTTGCCTGCCTCGCCCGGCGACCCTGCGGGCGTCCCCCGGTACCGCCCGGCTCCTCAGTACGCGTACTCCCAGCCGCCACGCCCGCCGCTCCGAGCCCCCATGCGGGCTCCCATCTCCCGGAGCCGGCGCACCCGTTCGGGGATGGGCGGGTGGGTGGAGAACAGCGCCATGACGCCGCCATGGTGGAGCGGGTTGACGATGAAGAGATGGGACGTCGCCGGGGCCTTGTCGTAGGGGATGGCCTCGGCGCCGCGCTCCAGCTTCAGCAGGGCGTTGGCGAGCGCGTCCGGGTCACCCGCCAGCTCGGCGCCCGTCTGGTCGGCCCCGTACTCCCGCGAGCGGCTGACCGCCAACTGGAGCAGGGTGGCGGCGATGGGGGCCACCAGCAGCAGGCCCAGGTTGGCGAAGGCGCTGCCCAGGCCGCCGCGCTCGTCGTTGTCGCCCCGGCTGAGCATGGAGCCGCCGAACCAGAAGAGCATCTGCGCGGCGTAGCTGATGATGCCGGCCAGGGTCGCCGCCACGGTGCCGATGAGGGTGTCCCGGTTGCGGACATGGCCCAGCTCGTGGGCCAGCACGCCCTCCAGCTCGCGCCGGTCCAACAGCTCCAGCAGGCCGGCCGTCACCGCGATGGCCGCGTGGCTCGGGTTGCGGCCGGTGGCGAACGCGTTGGGCGCCGCGGTGGGCAGGAGGTAGACCTTGGGCTTGGGCATGCCCGCACGGGCGCACAGCCGCTCCACCATCTCATGGAGCCAGGGGGCCTGTTCATAGGGCAGCGGCTTCGCGCCGTGGATGGCCAGGGCAATCCGGTCGCTGAACCAGTAGGAGCCGAAGTTCATCACCACCGCGAAGAGGCCAGCGAAGAGCAGGCCCTGCGGGCCGCCCAGTCGCTCTCCGATGACGAGCACCAGCGCCGTGAGTCCGGCCAGCAGCACGGTGGTCTTGAGCGCGTTGCCCACCCGGTGCCAACCACCGCCGCCGTGCAGCGCCGGTGAGCCCGTGCGAGGGCCCGCCGCGTCATGAGAAGGGTTGCTCGCCATGGCCGCCTCGTCTCCTGGCCCTGGGGTGGGGCCTCTGAGAAACGTAAACAGGCATGCGGGCGCAGCAATGACGCAGGGCAGGTGCCTGGACGGACGCCGCCCGCTGCATGCGCCCGCCACCGTGGGGCCGGCCACGAAATGGGGGACCGCGTTCCATGAAGGGAATGGGGGGGCTGGCGCGCGGGCGACGAGGCGCGGCATCAGTCCCCATCGCGTTGACACGCGTCATTGCCGCCAGGCCGAAGACCCTCGGGAGGCAACCTGCGCTCCCCTGAACGTACGGAGAGCGTCAGGCGCCAACGCATCGGCGAACTCCCTACAGCCGCTCAGCCGTAGCCCTTCGCATTGGCGAGCGCAGGCGGATGGGCGGCGAGTCCGGCGCGGGACGAATCCACCGCTTGGGCGCCAGTCCATCCTCCTCCTGGGCGAGGTCCACGTCCGGATCCACCAGGAGCTCCGCGGGGCGGCCATTGAGCGACACCTGAGCGTCGACGTGGACCTGGACCCGGCCGTTGCCCTGCGCCTCGAAGTCCCGGGCGATGTGCCGCGCCAGTTGGAGGATGAGGTCCGGCTGCACCGACATCTCCCGCTCCTGGAGGCGGGTGAGGTACTGGCTGGGCGCGACGTGCCACTCCCGGTCCGACGCCGGAGCTCGGACGATGAACGTCACGCTGCCGTTCTTCTCGCGCGCCATCACCCGCCAGGAGAAGCGCATGCCCTGTTCGTGCCACAGCACGTTGCCGTCATAGAGGTGCGTGCGGAGGGGCACGGCGACCTGGATGACGGCGTAGACCACGGCCAATCCCAGGGCCACCTGGGCCTTCCAGCCAGGCGCGCCCAGGGCCGGCGTCGCGGAGCACTCAGCGGGAGCGGGCGTGGGGGGCCGAGCGACGCGGGTGCGCAGCCCGCGGAACAGCCGCCGGGGCCAGGACGGCTCGAAGAACACGAGCGCGCCGGTGACCATGATGACGGGGAACATCCCAATGGGGAACAGCGCGGACGTGGCCGCGTGGAACCCGAGCACGGCCACGTAGGCGAAGGGCCGCAGCTTCCGCGTGAGGAGGAAGGCGACGATGAACGTGTCGAACAGGAAGCCCGACCACGCCGCCGCGTACGCGACCCAGCGCTCATCGAGCAACGGCCCGACGACGGGGAGGCTCGTCCTGGCCGACAGCCAGATGTTGAGCGGTTGGGCGTGCAGCAGCCAGTCGCTGGTGAGCTTCGCCAGTCCTGCGAACACGTAGACCACGCTGACCTGGAAGCGCAGCAGCCAGGTGCACCACGCCGGGAGCCAGTCGCTGCGCAGCGCCGGGTTGCGCCACGCATCCACGGAGAAGCCTCGGTGGGTCGGGACGAAGAACATCAGTCCCAGCAGCAGGCTCACCAGGTAGTAGTGGTTGAGGTAGTTGCTGACGTCCACGAGCTGGACGTAGGTGATGGCGACGAACAGCAGCGCCACCGTCACGCGGTAGAAGAGCCCCACCGCCATGCAGAGCCCCAGCACCGCGAGCGCCGCGAAGACACCGTGCATCCACGGTGCCGGCAGCGCGGGCACCCAACTGAAGCCCCAGTAGGTGAAGTGGAAGCGCGGGCTGGTGAACAGCACGTCCACCCAGCCGTAGGCGAGGAACCGGACCGCCGAGACGAAGACGAGCAGCCCGAGCGCCACGCGGAACGCCACCAGCGCCGCGATGTCTCGCGGCGCCAGCAGCGCTTGCCAGAGGCGTGCGGAGGCGGAGCGCGCGCCTGGCGCCACCTCAGTCATTATCCCCCTCGACGGACTGGGGCAGCTCCAGGTCCAGCACGGTGACGAGCTCCGTCTTCAGCACGTCCGTCACGCCCTTGATGGCGTCGTACATGGTCCGCACCGCGGCCTTGTCCTGGGCAAGGACGGTCGCCACGTCCTCGCCCGGAAGGGCATCGATGCCGGCCGCCGCCGCCGCGTTGCGCTCGCGCAGCTTCGCCGCCAGCGCGTCAGCACCCGAGGCCTCCAGCAGGTCGTCGAAGCCCGTGCCGGAGAAGTTCTCACCGCAGCCCTCCGTGATGCGGCGGTAGCCCACCAGGTTGGCCCGCAGGTTCGTCTTCGAGCGCGCCGCGAACTGCGACTCCAGGTGCTCGGGGCAGGTCGACGTGGAGCAGTCGCGCAGCGCCAGCGGACGCGCCAGCTTCAGGTCCTTCACCTCGCGCTCGAAGTAGAAGATGGCGTCGCTGATGGAGTTCAGCGCCGCCTGCGTGGAGGGGTACACCGCGTTGCCGGAGCCGGCCGACGTCAGCGTCTGGGTGAAGTTGCCCTGGTCCGCGGCCCACGCGTTCACCAGCGCGTCCGCGCGGCGGTGGACGTCCGCGGCCACCACGGCGGCGTACGCCCGCTTGCGCGCGGCGCGCTCATCCGCGGACAGCGCCGCCCACGTCCCCTGGGACACGATGATGGAGGTGCCGGGGCACGCGGTGTCGTTGCCCTCGAAGAAGAGCAGGTACTCCAGCGCGTACAGGCCGCGGCGGCTCACCAGCGAGGTCTCGAAGCTCGCCGACGCATAGCTGCGGTTGACGATCTGCTCCTCGATGGCGCACCGGCTGACCAGCGGCCACGAATAGATGTTGTCGCGAATCTCCGCGCCTCCCGGCAGGCTGCGGGGCGCCGCCGGGCCGAACTGCATCACCTCCGCCACCTGCCACGCGTCCATGGCCTGGTGGTAGGCCGCGCGCGCTGCGTCCCGCGTGGTGGCATCCGGCGTGGCCGCGTGGGCCTCGACGGCGCTCTTCAGCGCGGTGGCCACCGTCTGGAACTCACGCGCCGTCTGCAGCACGCAGGCGCCGGACGACTCCAGCAGCGCGGCCCGCGTCGCGGCCACGGTGTCATCGGGGGGCGTCCCTGAATCCGGAGCCGCCGGCTTGTCCGACTTGCACGCGGACAGCGAAAGGAGCGCGGGGACCACGAACGCGATGGCGCTCGCACGCAGGACGAAGAGGGGGCGCGATGTCTCGGTGTTCATGGCCGGGCTCGCTAACACGTGGATGTTGTTAATGACAATCAACTTCAAAATTTCTCCCGGATAACGTGCGAGTTCCTACAGCTTGGGTGTTGACCCGCGTCATTCATCCGGAGTAGGAGGCAGTGCGTCGAAACTGATAACGATTATCGTTTGCAGTACAAGAAGATCCCGAGGAGGGGACGAACATCATGTTGAAGACGGTTAAGCACCGCAGCTTCCTGGTGCGTGGAGCGGCGCTGGCGCTCACGCTGGCGTGCATGACGGGCTGCGGTGACGACGACGAGCCCAACCCGACGCCCATCCCCGACGCGGGCACCCAGACGGACGCTGGCACGGACCCGCTTCCGGACTCGGGCACGGATCCGACGCCGGACGCGGGCACGGGCCCCCTGGACAGCGACATCGCGGTGGTTCGCCTCAACGCGGACGGCACGCAGGACACGACGTTCGGCGCCGGCGGCGTCACGCACGTGGACTTCGGCACGGGTCGCGACGGCACGCGTGACTCCCTGTGGGATGTCCGGGTGGACAGCACGGACCGCATCGTGCTGTTCGGCAACAAGCGCGCGGACGGCACGCGCGCGGACACCGACCGCGTGGTGGCTCGCCTGACGTCGGCGGGCGCGCTGGACACGGCGTTCGGCTCGGCGGCGACGCCCAACGGGTTCAGCGTCCTGAACCTGTCCAACCTGAACGACGGCATGCGCTACGGCTTCATCCAGCCGGACGGGAAGATCATGACGTCCGGTTACACCTCCATGCCCACGGGCGTGGGCGCGCAGGCGGCCAACCGCATCGTGCTGCAGCGTCTGAACGACGACGGCAAGGCGGATGAGAGCTTCGGCTGGAAGGGCGTCGTGACGTCCGCGCCGTTCCAGGCCCAGAGCGAGACCAACCCCGAGTGGGGCATGGCCGAGGCCTACGCCGCCGGTCTGCAGTCCAACGGCAGCTACGTGACGACCGGCTACGGCCGCTCCGCGTCCTCCGGCACGGTGGACCTGGTGTCCTTCCGCTACACCGCGACGGGCGAGCTCGACCCGACGTGGGGCACGGGTGGTTCCGTGGTGCTGGACCTGGCTGGTGACAACGACCGCGGCCGCAACCTGGTGGTCCTGAACGACGACCGCGTCCTGCACGTGGGCAGCGGTACGCCGAGCGCGCAGAACATCCAGGCCATGCTCCTGCTGCAGACGCCGAACGGCCAGCCGGACACGACCTTCGCGCCGGAAGGCTACAAGGTCTACGGCTTCGAGCGCCCGGAGCAGGCGTTCTTCGGCGTGGCCAAGTCGGCGGACGGCAACTGGGCGGCCGCGGTGGGCTACCGCGCCGGTGGCAACCAGAACGACGACGGCATCCTGGCCATCATCCCCACGGGTGGCACGGGCACGGAGGTCGTCAAGGTCGCGCCCATCTCCACCACGGAGAACGACCGCTTCTGGTCCGTGACCTTCGACTCGGAGAACCGCATCTACGCGGCGGGCTTCGTGACCGAGGGTGGCGACAACCAGATGGTGGTGGCGCGCTTCACCACCGACGGCAACCTGGACCCGAGCTTCGGCACGGGCGGTATCGCCAAGGTCAACGTCGTGACGGCGGCGACCGAGGAGACGGCTCGCGGCATCGCCATCCAGTCGGATGGCAAGATCGTCATCGGCGGTCCCATCGAGAAGCAGTAGTCACTGCAGTCGTGTAGAGCAGGAGCCGGGGAGGGAGGTCCGCGCGCGGGCGGGCCTCCACCCCCGGCTCCTGGCTTTTTGAAAGGTTGATACGCTTCAGATGGCATTGTTCGAGCAGAAGCAGAAGTTGATGCGGGCGCGGAGCTGGACGCTTCCGGCGCTCTTGCTGGCATGGGCCTCCCCGGCCGCGGCGCAGTCCGAGTTGCCCCAGGACGCCGCCGCCATGGTTCCCGAGCCGTCGCAGGCGCAGGACGCCGCCGCCCCGGAACCGGCGCAGGCGCAGGACGCCGCTGGCTCGGAGT
>JBKGHI010000374.1:0-6584 GCA_046520405.1 Myxococcus sp. 1LA | reverse complement strand
CGGCCCCGCCCGAGGCGGTGGCGGTGCCCGTCATCGCCTCGGGCGGGGCCGGCAACGCGGCGCACGTCCGCGACGCGTTCCACGAGGGCGGCGCCGACGCGGCGCTGGTCGCGGGCATCCTGCACGACGGCCTCACCACGGTGGGCGCCATCAAGTCGCTGCTCCGCGAGAGCGGCCTTCACATTCGGAGCGTGACATGACGAACGGCGGAACTCTGATGCAGGCCGCCGCCGAGGTGGCGCGGACGGCGGGGGACGTGGCGCTGGGTTACTTCCGCGCGGGCATCGCGGTGGACACCAAGTCGGACGGCTCCCCGGTGACGGTGGCGGACCGCACGGCGGAGTCCCGTGCGCGGGAGTGGCTGGAGGCGCGCTTCCCCGAAGACGGCATCCTGGGCGAGGAGTTCGGTGAGACGCGCCCGGGCGCGAAGCGCCGCTGGATCCTGGACCCCATCGACGGGACGAAGACGTTCATCCGCGGCGTCCCGCTGTGGGGCACGTTGGTGGCGCTGGCGGAAGGCGAGCGCATCCTCGTGGGCGCCGCGTACTTCCCCGCGGTGGGGGAGTTGCTGGTGGCTGCGCCGGGGCAGGGCTGCTTCTGGAACGACAAGCCCACGCGGGTGTCCACGCAGGCGGAGCTGTCCCAGGCGGTGGTGTTGTCCACCGATGAACGCTTCCCGGTGTACCCGGAGCGAGGCGCTGCGTGGCGCGCGCTCGCGCGGGATGCGGCCATGGATCGCACCTGGGGGGATTGCTACGGCTACCTGCTGGTGGCCACCGGTCGCGCGGAGGTCATGGTGGACGAACTGCTGTCGCCCTGGGATGGCGCGGCCCTCCAGCCCATCATCGAGGAGGCCGGCGGCGTGTTCACCGACTGGACCGGCAAGCGCACCGCGTTCGGCGGAAACGGAATCGCCACCAACGCGGCCCTGTCGCGCGTGGTGCGGGAACGGCTCGGCGCCATGGAGTCACGCTGATGCTCGACCTGAACGCGCTCGACTTCACCAAGGGCAATGGATTGGTGACGGTGGTCACCCAGGACGCGAGCACCGGCGACGTGCTGATGGTGGCGCACGCCGACCGTGAAGCGTTGGAACGCACGCTGGCCACCGGGGAGATGCACTACCGGTCGCGCACACGCGGCCTGTGGCACAAGGGCTCGACCAGCGGAAACGTGCAGCGCGTGGTGGCGCTTCGGGCGGACTGTGACGGCGACGCGGTGCTCGCACGGGTGGAGAAGGCGGGCCCCGCGTGTCACACCGGGGAGGAGACCTGCTTCGGTCCGGGGCGGTGGGACGCGCTGGCCGCGCTGGATGACACGCTCGCGCGGCGCTCCGCTCCCGAACCTCGGCCCGATGATGCGCCGCCGAGCTACACACGCCGCCTGTTGGAGGACCGCAACCTGCGCTTGAAGAAGCTGGGCGAGGAAGCCGCGGAGCTGGTGACCGCGTGCGCGGACGCGGATCCGCGGCGCGCCGTGGAGGAAGCCGCGGACCTGCTCTACCACGTGCTCGTCGCCGTCCGTCCGTTGGGCCTGTCGCTTGATGACGTGAAGGCGGTCCTCGCGCGGCGCGCGGCGCGCTGATCATCCGGCACGTTCGACGCACAACACTATCCAGTGAATTCTGGAGATGGCGTCGCTCTATACGTGTTTTCCCGGAGAGTCATTGTCGCCCCGAGCGGATTTGTCCGTCGCGGCTGCAGACTGATGCCGTGGCTCCGAACGAAATGAATCTCGGTTCAGGTGTCGTGCTCTTCAACGAAAGGTGTGTTCCTGCTACAGATCCGACCGCACGGCAGCGTGGAAAGCCGGGCGGGTGCCGGTCAGGCGCTCGCCTCACCGGAGGCATCGTGAACGGCCCTACCTACAAGGCGGAGATCATCGACCGAGTCATCTTCTCCCGCTGGGAGAATCCTCCGACCAAGGAGGACGTGACGCTGGTGCTGGCGCAGATGCAGGAGGCGGCTTCGCGGCTCAACACGAACCTCATCTACGTGGGGTCGGTGAGCTCGAAGTCGAAGGTGCCCGACGCGAACGAGCGCACCGTGCTCAACCAGTTCCTCATGGATGCTCGGCGGACTTGCGTGGAGCAGGCGTGGCTCATCTATGAAGGCACGGACCTGCAGCACAACCTTCAGCGCGTCATCATCTCCGGCGTGCTCATCCTCACGCGCACCTTCGACAACTTCCTGTCGGTCGCGAAGTCGGGTGACTCCATCGTCAAGGACGTGAGCGCGGTGCTGAAGAAGGACGCCGCGCCCCTCTTCACACTGGCCAAGGAGCGCGGCCTCATCGCCTCCTGATGGCGGCGGCGCCCTTAGCGGGCGCCGTTGACCTCCAGCTCCTTCAACTCGGTGTCCGCGCGCTCGGGGAAGACGCTCACCGCGTCCACGTCGCGCAGCGGCACCTGGAGATGGCACTGCTCCCACTGTCCCGTGCCGCTGAAGCGGCACACGGTGGGGTTGACGAAGGAGAAGTCCTTCTCCGGGTCCTTCAGGCCCACGCCCCGCGGCGTCCGGACGATGGCACGCACCGTTCCCGGGCCCGTGGCGCGGATGTGCACCGACACGAGCTGCTTCAGCGTGGGCGCATAGCTCGCGCGCAGCGCGCCGTCGGCCTCCCAGCGCTCGCCCCGGGGCGCCTTGCCCACCGCGACGCCCGTGTTCTCGTCCCGGTCAAAGGCCTGGTGGCCGGGCTCCATGCCTTCAATCTGGTCCGGCTTCACCGGGCCCGTCTCCGGCGGGGTGGGGGCCGCGGCCACTGCCACCAGCGCGGGCGTTGGCGCCACCAGGTTCACCGCCGCGGCACGCAGCAGCGCGTCATCCAGATGTCCCCCGCGTGAGCACCCCGGCGCCAGCTCCCCGACGAGCGCGAGCACGGGAGGACGCACGGTGATGCCCGACTGGGCCGCGGGGGCGAGCCCCAACTGGACGAGCGAGGCGCAGGCCGCCGCCTGACCGGGGCCCGCGTGCTCCAGATTCCACTTGGTACTGGCGATGTCGACCGCCGGCCCCACGGCGGCGCTCAGCAGGGCCTGGCCCACGGCCTGGGCGCAGGAATTGGCGCCCGGGGGGCAGCGCTCGCACAGGGTGGCGAGCAGGCCACGAAGCGGCCTGGCTTCTCCCTCGGATAAGGGCGAGCGGGCATCCAGGGCCACGCCCAGCGCGCAGGCGCGGACGGGGGGCTGACCGCATGCGTCGAGCTCCCTGCGTGCGTTCTCCAGGGCCTGTGTGTCCTGGGGCGCGCGGAGGGCGCTGCCCAGGGCCCGTTCGAGCGTGTGGCACTCGGGGGCGGAGGCGGGGCCGGTGCCGCCCTGGGCCCGGGCCAGGCTTCCTGGAGGCGGGTTGGACGCTTCCTCCGGGTGCGTCACACACCACAGGCGTCCGAAGGCGATGAGCGCGACCAACATCAAGAGGACGGTTCGGAGCGGGAAACGGCGCACGAGCAAACTCCTTGATTCCAACCGGGACCGGGGGTTATCAGCCCCACCGGGTTCCATCCGCAATAATTACGGAGGCGTGCGTGGCTGAGACGTTCGACGTGGTGATCATCGGTTCGGGCCCTGGCGGCTACGTGGGTGCCATTCGCGCGGGTCAGCTCGGCCTGAAGACGGCCATCATCGAGAAGGACAAGCGGCTGGGCGGCACCTGCCTCCACCGCGGCTGCATCCCGACCAAGTCCCTGCTGTGGACCGCGGAGCTGTTCCACCACGTCCGCGAGGCGTCCGACTTCGGCATTGACGTGAGCAGCCCGGCCATCAACTGGCCGAATGCGATGAAGCACAAGGACAAGATTGTCACCAAGGGTGCCAACGGCATCGACTTCTTGATGAAGAAGAACAAGGTGACGGTGGTGAAGGGCCACGGCCGCATCGCCGGCAAGGGCAAGGTGGAGGTCACCGCCGAGGACGGCTCCAAGCAGGTCCTGGAGGCGAAGAACATCATCATCGCCACGGGCTCGGTGCCCAAGTCCCTGCCCAACGTCCCCGTGGACCACAAGCGGGTGCTGAACAGCGACTCCATCCTGCAGATCGACCGCATCCCCAAGAGCATCATCGTGCTGGGCGCCGGCGCCGTGGGCTGTGAGTTCGCCTCCGTGTTCAACCACGTGGGCAGCAAGACCTCCATCGTGGAGTACCTGCCCGCGCTGCTCCCCATCGAGGACGCGGACATCTCCAAGGAGCTGGAGAAGATCTTCAAGCGCCGCGGCATCGACGTGCACACCGGCTCCGCGGTGGAGAAGGTGGAGCACACGGCGGACGGCGTGCGCGTCACGATGAAGGTCGGCAACGAGACCAAGACGCTGGAGGCGGAGATCCTCCTGTCGGCGGTGGGCCGCTCGCCCGTCACCGAGGACGTGGGCCTGGACAAGACGAACATCAAGTCCGAGCGCGGCTACATCAAGGTCGACTCGATGCTCCGCACCTCCGAGCCGAACGTCTACGCCGTGGGCGACATCATCCCCACGCCGATGCTGGCGCACATGGCCAGCGCGGAGTGCGTGGTGGCTGTGGAGCACATCGCCGGGAAGAACCCGCAGCCCATCAACTACGACCTGACGCCGTCGGCCACGTACTGCTACCCCGAGGTCGCCTCGGTGGGCTTGACGGAGAAGAAGGCCAAGGAGCGCGGCTACGACGTGAAGGTGGGCATCGCGCCGATGGCCGCCGTGACGAAGGCCGCCATCTCCAACGAGGCCACCGGCATGATCAAGATCGTGTCGGACCGGAAGTACGACGAGGTCCTCGGCGTGCACCTCATCGGGCCGCACGCGACGGAGCTGCTGGCCGAGGCGTGCGTCGCGCTGAAGCTGGAGATCACCACCGAGGAGCTGGCCAACACCATCCACGCGCACCCGACGCTGTCGGAGATCGTGCACGAGGGCGCCGAGGCCACGCTGGGTCACCCGCGTCACTTCTGAGCGACGGACGCCTCGCCTGAAGTTCCAGGGGCCGTCCCGGCGCACCGAGGACGGCCCCTCGTATTTCCGGCCACCGCGGCCACGCGAGGCGACGGTTCCCTGGCTGCCTGGCGGCTGCCTCGCGCCCGGGCTGACCCCGGGCGGCGAGGGCATTAGAGAAGAGGCGACAACTGGCGGACGCCTGGTGGATGCTGACGCCTCGCGTCAGTGGCTTCCGCTTGAACGTCCTCCGTCCAACCCATAGAAGGCCCGCGATCCATGGCGACTCCCGACCGGTTCACTCTCCCCCAGGTGACTGAGACCACCCGCAAGCCGGAGTGGCTGAAGGTGCGGCTCCCGCACGGAGACGGCTACGAACGGGTCAAAGCCATCGTGAAGCGGACGAAGCTGGCCACCGTGTGCGAGGAGGCCCGCTGCCCGAACATCGCCGAGTGCTGGGGTGGTGGCACCGCCACGGTCATGCTGATGGGCGAGGTGTGCACGCGCGCGTGCCGCTTCTGCCACGTGAAGGTCGGCGCGCCTCCGCCGCTGGATCCGATGGAGCCCATCCATCTGGCCCAGGCGGTGAAGGAGATGAACCTGGAGTACATCGTCGTCACGTCCGTGAACCGGGATGACCGGCCGGACGGCGGCGCCAGCCACTTCGCCTCCGCCATCCGCGAGCTGCGCCGGGAGAGCCCGCGCACCATCGTTGAAGTGCTCATCCCGGACTTCAAGGGCGTGGAGAAGGATTTGACCACCGTGGCGGAGGCCAAGCCGCACGTGGTGGCGCACAACGTGGAGACGGTGGAGCGGCTGACGCCGACGGTGCGCGACCGGCGCGCCAACTACCGCCAGTCCCTGCGCGTGCTGGAGTCCCTCAAGAACCGCCCCGAGGGCCTGTACACCAAGACGTCCGTCATGGTGGGCCTGGGGGAGACGGACGCGGAGCTGGAGCAGACGTTCAAGGACCTGCGCGACGTGGGCGTGGACGTGCTGACGCTGGGCCAGTACCTGCAGCCGTCGCAGTACCACCTGCGCGTGGAGCGCTTCGTCACGCCCGCCCAGTTCGAGGCGTACAAGGCGTTGGCGGAGTCCTACGGCTTCCTCTACGTGGCCTCCGGTCCGCTGGTGCGGTCCAGCTACCGGGCCGCTGAGTTCTTCATGAAGGGCCTGATGGAGCGCGAGCGGCTCGAACGCCTCGGCTGAGCCGCGGCGCTCCGATTCATGGCTTGACCTCACACCCCTGCTTTTCGGAAAGACGACCCCATGGCGATCTTCGAATTCAAGCTCCCCGACCTTGGTGAAGGCGTGATGGAGGGTGAGCTGGTGAAGTGGCACGTGAAGGCGGGGGATTCCGTCAAGGAAGACCAGGTGCTCGCCGAGGTGATGACGGACAAGGCCACCGTCACCGTTCCCGCCCCCAAGGCGGGCCGTGTCGTGAAGACGCACGGCAATGAAGGCGACCTGGCGAAGGTGCACCAGCTCCTCGTCACCATTGAGGTCGAGGGCGACGCGCCGGTGCAGGCCGGTGGCCATGGTGAGGCCAGCGCGCAGGCCGCTGCGCCCGTGGCCGCTGCGCCCGCGGCGGGTGGCAATGGCGGTGGTGCGTCTGCCTCGGCGTCCAAGGTGCTGGCCACGCCGGTGACGCGCCGGATGGCGCGCGAGCACGGCCTGGACCTGGC
>JBKGHI010000373.1:0-6587 GCA_046520405.1 Myxococcus sp. 1LA | reverse complement strand
TTGCCGCGCGCTACCAACTCGCGGCGTGACCTAACCTATTCGGCGCTCTAGCAAGGTCGAACACGTCGATTTCTCGTGTGTTTTCAGGCGGTTGGAATAGCCGCGAGGTTCCGCGGACATGGGGCGTCGGAGGCGGTTGTAGGCCTGCCGACGCCCCTCCGATTCCGCCCGCGTTCACGAGCCCGTGGCGCCCGCGTTCGCGAAGAGCGCGGCCGCGTCGCGCGCACCGAGATGCGCGAGGTAGTGGCCGATGGCCCCCCGGAAGAACTCCATGCGGTTCTTGATGCCCCGCGAGCGCCACGCCTCGTCCATCTTGTCGGCGACGTCGGCCTCGAGCCGCAGCGGGAGGAGCTTCACGTTGAGCGGCTCGCCGTCGCGCGCGCGCGTCTTGCGCGGTCCGACGTTGATGCGGCCCTTCTCGGCCTCGCGGATCTTCCAGATGAGGTAGGAGACGTTATGGGGAGCACACCATAAGTAGTGTTATGTGGAGCCCGTCGATATGTGGAGTTGCGTCTCCGCGAGGCGTGTACTCCCTCGGAGCGCGACGCGGATGACTCCACATAATCGTGCCGCGTTCAGCGGTGGAATAACCTTGAGGTTCCTGCGCCCGGAAGCCTGTATGGCGACGGGCGCTGCTTCATGGCGCTCACAAGGAGAGCGAGCATGAGCAAGGTCAAAATGAACGAGGAGTCCCTCAAGGCGTTGCGGCTGCCGGAGCTGCAGGCGAAGTACGCCGAGGTCGTCGGCGAGCCGACGCGCACGCCGAACAAGGCGTGGTTGGTTCGCAAGATTCTCCAGGCTGCGAAGGCTCGCACGGTGACGGCGAAGAAGAAGTCGACCGCGCCGAAGACGATCACGTCGACGAAGGGGCTGTCGGTCGAGGAACTGAAGGCGCGGCACCAAGAGATCATCGGGAGGCCCACGGGATCGACCGATGTCGCGTATTTGCGATGGCGGTTGCGGCAGGCCGAGCGCGGCTTGCTCCGCGTCGGCTCCGAACCGCGTGTGGCTCACGGTGACGATGACATCTTGGTGCTGCCGCTGCGGATGCCCGCGCCCGTCGTCGAGCGCGTGGACGACGCCCGGCGACGGCTCGGTCTGTCGAGCCGCGCCGAGCTGTTTCGTCGTGCGCTGCACCGCTACTTCGTCGAGTCCGGGGAGCGCGAGGTCGCCGACTTTCTCCTACTGCGCGGCGATGGCGGCACCGGCGCGGGCGCCGTTCCCATGAGCGAGGCGAGGAGCTGATCGGGCGGGCTGAAGTTGCCCTTGCGCAGCGTGGGCAACTTCACCGCGTCGAGCGCCTCCAGCTTCTCGGTCGGGTCGGCCTGCAAGTAGATCTCGGTCGTCTGCTGGCTCGCGTGACCGAGCCAGAGGGAGACCTTCCGAATGTCGCCGGTCGCTTGCAGCAGCGTCATCGCGCACGTGTGACGGAGCACATGAGGAGACACGCGGCGCTTGGCGATCGACGGGCACTTTATCGTCGCGGTCTCGACGTGCTTCTTGAGGACGTAGTCGCAGCCCCATCGAGAGAGCGTCCCGCCACGCGCGTTGAGGAAGACCTCAGGCACGAGCGTGTCGCCGCGCACAGCGAGCCACGCACGCACGGCATCCGCGACCTCCTTCCACAAGGTGAGGCCGCGCTGCTTGCGACCTTTGCCTCGCACACGCAGCTCCAAGTACGCGCCGTCGAACGTCAGCTCGTCGAGGCGCAGCCCGATGATCTCCGAGACGCGGAGTCCACCTGCGGTGCCCATCAGCAAGATCGCGCGGTCGCGAATGCCCAGACGCGTCGTCGGGTCGGGCGCGTCGAGCAGCGCCTTCTCCTCGGCGCGGTCGATGTGGCGCACGAGCATGGTGTCGGTGCGCTGCATCGGGATCGCCAGCACGCGGCGGACCTGCTCGATCGCCGAAGGGACGCGGTACTCGACGAAGCGCATGAACGACTTGATAGCGACGAGCCGCGAGTTGCGCGTGCGCGCGCTGTTTCCTCGCTCGGCTTGGAGGTGCGCGAGGAACTCGAGGAGCAACGGCGCATCGAGCTGCTCCAGCGTCAGCGCCGAGGGAGCCACGCCAAGCCGCTTCGTCGTGAACGCGAAGAGCAGCTTGAACGTGTACGCATATGCGTCGACGGTGTGCCTGCTGGCTTGGCGCTCCTGCGGGAGCCGCTCGCGGAGGTAGGCCGTCAGATGGGGCGCCAGGAGCGTCATCGTGCGCCTCCGTTTCCAAGGGACTCGCGCACGCGATCGGCGATTCCGCGCATCAAGCGCGGCGTCGCCTGCAAGTACCAGTACGTGTCGGTCACGTGCGAGTGCGAGGTAGGTCGTGAGCGCGAGCATGTGCTGGGTGACGCGCTCGCGGCCCTCGGGACAGGCTTCGAGCGCACGCACCGCAAAGGTGTGCCGGATGTCGTGGATGCGAGGAGCACGGCCGTTGGCCTTCTTGACGTCGGCGACTTCGAGCATCTTCTTGAACATCGGGCGAACGCTGTTGTGGGCGAGACGACCACCGCGAAAGCCAACGAAGAGGCTCGGCGTCGTCTTCGCAGCGCGGCGGCGCTCGATGTATCGGGCGAGGCCCTGTCGTGCGGTCTCGTGCAGCGGGACGAGGCGGGTCTTCTTGAACTTCGTCTGACGGATCAGCAGGCCTTCAGGCTTCACGTCGTCGAGGTCAAGCGCAAGCGCCTCCGAGATCCGAAGCCCCGTCGCGAACATCAGGGCGAAGAAGCTCTGCGCCGTCAGCACTCGCATCGACTCAGGCGGTCCAAGTGCCGTCGTCGCCGCGAGGAGCCGACGAGCCTCGTCGTCGGTGTAGATGTGAGGCACCAACTGGCGGGGCACGGCGGGGAACACGCGACTGCTCGGAACCTCGTGGCGAGGGTCTTCCGCGCGCACGTGGCGGGCGAAGAGCGCAACGGCTTGGAGACGATGGTGGCGCACTCCGGCCGTGTTTCCCTTGGCGGCCCAGTCGATCGCGGTCGCCGCGAGCACATGGGACTCACCACGTTCCTTCCCGAACGCTGCGAAGTCGTTGAGCATGCGCTCCGGAGCATGGAGCTCGAAGCCGAGGGCTCGACGAGCCGCGAGGTAGTCATCGACGAGCGGCTTCAGCACGGCGACACCTCCGCGAACCAGGGCCGCAGGAACGTCTGCATCTCGGGCGTCGGTGTGCTCGGCGGCTTTGGTGACGGGGACGGCGCATCGCTGGACAACCAGGGCTGTGCGACCTGCGTGAGCAGACGCTCGTCGACGCGCGCGTAGATGACCGTCGTGTCGATCGACCGATGGCGCAGGATGGAGGCGATGCCGTCGAGCGAAGCTCCCTCGCGCAGCATCGAGGTCGCGGCCGAATGACGAAGGAGGTGCGATCCGAAGGACGGCGCGTCGACGCCAGCACGAAGGATCGCCCGCTCGACGAGCTGCGAGATCGTCGAGTTGTTTCGAATAGGCGCCCAGGGCGCGCGCGCCGTCAGGAACAGGTGCTTCTCGACGATGCGAGGTCGCCCCTTGTCGATGTACGCCAGCAGAGCGTCACCGACCTCCTGCGGCAGAGGAAGCCTCGACTCGTGGCGCCCCTTGCCGACCAGGCGAATTGTCGCCGCCTTCCAGTCCACGTCGACGAGTCGGAGCCTGAGCACATCATCCGCGCGAAGACCGAGACGCGCGAGCAGCAACATCACGGCACGATCGCGAAGACCCGTCGCCGTGCTGACGTCGCAGGTGGCCAGCAGCTTCTCGACGTCCTCCGACGACAGGTGCTTCGGCAACGTCGTCTGCGACCACTGGGCCGGGCGCGGGATGCCGTCGGCGAGATCGATGCTGCAATGCCCTCGCACCGCGAGCTGTCGGAGAAACGACCTCGTCGCCGTGGCGACCTGCTCCGCCGTTGCATCGCCGTGTCCCTCCGAGAGCGCGACGACGGCCTTTCGCAGCGCGTGGCTCGTGTACGTGCTCGGCTCGTTGCCGACACGGGAGAGCAGGCGTCGAACGACGCGCGAGAACGCCTTGATGGTCTGCTCACTCGCTCCGCGCTGGCTCCGCATCCACGTCACGAAGTCGGTGACGAGCGGATCGTCGACGACGGTCAGGGGCGGACGTGCGACCACCCCAACGTCCTGAAGGTAGCGACGGAACACCCGCACCCGCGCGAGGGCGCGCTCATGGCTGCCGACGCGCTCGTCGTAGCAATCGCAGGCCGGGAAGTGCCCGACGAAGGACGAGCTCACTTCCTCGTCGAGCGCACTCAGCGGCACGCCGCGTGGATCCATCCAGCGTCCGAGGTGAACAGCGTGGCGGAGGCACGAGCCTCCTGCCTGGAACGAGTACCCCTGCGCGAGCAGCGACGTGGCGAACCCGTCGAGGTGCGAGCCCACGGGGCTCGCGCGAAAGCGCTCCAAGACGAAGCGCTTCTCGAAGAACGTCTCCAACATGTTGTCTCCTTGGTGCTCGACCGGGAGGAGCCCCGGTCGCCGGAGACAACGGCGCGATTATGTGGAGTTGTCGAGCCGCTCCGCGCGCTCAAGTTGCTGAACTTCCACGGCTTCAGGCGGCAACCCGCACCCGACTCCACATATCGACGGGCTCCACATAACGGCGGTCGTCGCTGCCCGTCGAGCGCCCGACGACCTCGAGATACTTCGCCTGCAGTTCCTGGATGGTCATCGACGCGAAGCGCCCTCGCTGCTTCGGAGGTGCGCTCCCCTCGACGCTCGTCTCCGGGGTGGGCTCGGCCGAGCGCGCGTTGCGGCGAGCCGGGGGCAGCGCCTCGTCGGCAGAGGGCGCGGGCGGCTCCTCGGTGCGCGCGGCGAGCGCCTCCTCGATGCGCCGGATGAGGAACTTCCGGTTCGGGCTCTTGGTGCTCTCGCCCGTCGCCTCCTTGAAGCGCTCCCACAGCTCAGGGAGCCGCAGCCCCTCGAGGTCGTTCTTCTTCGTCCGCTTGGTCTTGGCCTTCGTCTTCGTGCTCATGACTGCTCTCCTCGTCGGGCGCTGGGTACACGTCGCCCTTCACGCGCGCGCCCGCGCTCACGTGTCGGGTGGGCGCTCCGGGACGGAGCGCGAGTCCGGTCAGGTCGTCAGCGCCGCAGGTGCGCGAAGCACTCGAGGTCGACTGCGCGCGGATCGCTCGTCACGAAGCTGAAGCGGCTCTCCGCTTCGAGCCAGGGCTGCACCTCGATGCGGTCGTCTGCGGTCACGCCGCCTACGCGCGCGAGCTCGTCGTGGTCCTTCACGTAGCTCCCGTCCGCCTTGAGCACCGCGACGATGCGGACGCGGTAGCCGCGCAGGTAGCCGTGCTCGCTGCCGACGTAGGTCGTCGTGGTGCCGAGGATGCTCATCGGCGGGCCCCCTTCGCCGCGGCGAGCCCCGCGCGGTACGCGGCCTCGAGCGCGTCCTTCACCGACCAGACCGCGACGTCTCGGAAGTCGAGCGAGTCGCTGTGGCGCGTGTCGAGCGTCTCGAAGCCGAGCTTCTCGCGCGCGATGGCGGCGAGGACGTCGCCCGGCGTCTGGGGTTGCTTGTTCGTCGTAGTCATCGGCAGCCTCCGCGTGGATCGCTTCGCCATACAGGCTCCCGTTCGCGCCCCGAGCAAGGTCGTTCCGTGAAGAATCGACCTCTCTCGGGACCGCCTCCGCGCATCAGCGCACCGCCACCTGCCACGCGGTCTTCGACCCGTAGCGGAGCTGCTCGCCCTCGCCGAGGAACACGTCGTTCGGCGCGGTGCCGCGCTCGTAGCGAGGCTCCTCCGCGTCGTCGTCATCGCCGTCCTCGTCGCGATCGGCGCGGAGCATCTCCTCGCGCACCGCGACGCCGGCGACGGCGTTCTCGAACGGCCAGTTCTGCTGGCTCATAATGAGGACCTCAGCGCCCGGGTCCTGCTCCTCCAGGAGCTCGATCAGCTCGCTCACTTTCATGTCGTCGCTCTCCGTCGCGGGGGGTTCGTGCGTTGCGCCCCGTTCGCGACGACATACAGGCTTCCTTTCGGCGACCTTCCAAGGCGAAGAAGCGAGAAATCGACCGGCGCTCGGAAGCCCGCGTTACCTCACGAGAACTCCGCGCGCGGTCCGTCACGCAGCCTTGTCGTGCATGTCCTCAATGGCGTCCTTGAGCGCCAGGAGCGCGGCTTCGACCTTCGTCACGGCCTCGGTCTTCACACGACCCATCTCGTCCGCCCTGTCGAACAGCTCGCGGAGCTGCGCGTCCTTCTTCTCGTTCACGCGCCAGAACGCCCAGCCGAGCACGGCCACGAGCCCGTAGGGGCCCGTCGCCTGAAGCCACGTCGCAACGCTGGTGAAGGTGTCCATCCGTCTCTCCTCTTCGTCAGGCCGTGGCGGGCGTGGGTAGCAGATCTCGAACATCGGCGCGGCACACGCCCGTCGTGCGCTTCACCGCCTCCTCAAACGCGACGTCCGGCGCGAGCCCGGCCTCGATGCGCAGCCACGCGTAGAGGACGAGCCACGCGCCGTCGGCGTGTCCGAAGTAGTGGTGGGCGAGCACGCCGGGCAGCGGCTTCTGCGCCTCGGCGACCGGCCCGAACTGGAAGCTGCCGGCGCGGAGCCCCGGCCAGCGGCGCGGCACCTCGATGCCCGGCGCGGG
>JBKGHI010000372.1:0-6731 GCA_046520405.1 Myxococcus sp. 1LA | reverse complement strand
ACCAGGAGCCCGGGCTCGGCGTCGGTCCGGGGCCGGAGCCGCGCGGCGCGCTCCGCCACCGCGTCCGCCACCTGCTCCAGCGCCAGCTCCTCGTCGCGGTTGATGGCCGCCCGGCCATCCCGCCACACCAGCAGCAGGGTGCCCAGCACCTCGCCTTCGACCTTGATGGCGATGCTGACCTCGAACGGCAGGCCCGTGCCCTCGAGCCGCTGCGTCTCGAAGACGACGTTGTCCTTGAGCCCCGTCGGGCGGGCCCGCTGGAAGCGCAGCTCCTGGCGCGACAGGCCCAGGGCATTCGCCAGCGGGCGCACCCCGTTCCACACGCCCTCCAGCGACGTCGCGGTGCGCACCGCGCGGGTGACGTCCTTCACCATGGTCCGCAGCCAGAGGTTGCGCTGGCGAAGCTGGTGCATGCCCCGGGCGCGGCCCAGGTCCAGGTAGCCCAGTCGCCGCATCAGCAACACGATGAGCGTGCCCACGCCGCACAGCAGCATGGCGCTCTCCACGCTGCTGGCGAAGTTGAGCGCCAGCGCCACCAGCATGAAGAGGCCGCACAGGCCATACAGCACCAGCACGGTGGCGCGGTGGCTGAGCACCAGGTGGCTCATCAGCCGGTGGTGGATGTGCTCCCGGTCGGCGCTGAACATCGGCCGCCCCAGCAACGAGCGCCGCACCATGGCCAGCAGCGTGTCCATGATGGGCAGCCCCAGCGCCATCACCGGCACCAGCATGGCCACGGCCGTGCCGCTCTTGGTGCTCGTCTTGATGGACACCGCCGCCAGCACGAAACCCAGGAACATGCTCCCCGTGTCCCCCATGAAGATGGAGGCCGGGTTGAAGTTGAACACCAGGAAGCCAAGGATGGCGCCCGCCAGCGCCGCCATCAGCAGGGACAGCAGCACGTCGCCTCGCGACAGCGCGAGGATGAAGTTGGTGCCCACGCCGAAGAAGGCCACGCCGCCCGCCAGCCCATCCAACCCGTCGATGAGGTTGAGCGCGTTGACCACGCCCACCACCCACAGCACGGTGAAGGGCAGGCTCAACGCGCCCAGCACCAGCTCCGGGCCGAACGGATTGGCGATGACCTCGATGCGAAAGCCCATGGCGTACAGTCCGAACGCCACCGCGAACTGCACCGCGAACTTCAGCCGCGCCCCCGCGCCCCGCAAGTCATCGTAGAGGCCCAGCGCCGCAATCACCCCGCCGCCCAGGAACAGGCCCACCACCAGGTCCGTGTGGGAGCGGAAGTGGTGCCCCACGCCGGAGTCCACCAGGAACAGCGCGCACAGCGGCGCGAAGAAACCACCCACGATGCCCACCCCGCCCAGCCGGGGAATCGGACGGACGTGCACCTTCCGGCTGGAGTTCGCCTGGTCCAGCCACCCCCACGCCAGGGCCTGGTTGCGCACGAGCAGCGTGAGCGCCAAGGCCACCATCAGCGAGACGAAGAAGGCGACGAAGAGCGTAATCATGGGTCGCGCACCGTCCGCGCATCGTGACGGTCGGTGGCTTCACGCGTCAATGCACGCTGGAGTGCGATAGGTTTGTGAAGCAATGGGCCTTTGAGTCCGCTTGTTGTCCAACCAGGCGGGCGCCTTCTTAGACGTTCCGCCGCGAGCGGAGAAGTCGTTCGTAGAGCGACACCGTGCGCGCGGCGATGTCCTTCCACGTCATGTTCCGCACTGCCACCTGCGCGGCTTCGCGCAACCCGAGCAGGCGAGCGCGGTCCTCCGCCAAGGCGCGCAGCGCCGCCACCTGCGCGTCCACGTCACCCATGGGTACCAGCCGCCCCGTTTCGCCGTCACGCACGACCTGGGTCGCCACGCCCACTGGCGTGGAGACCGGCGCGAGCCCGCTGGCCATGGACTCCACCAGCGCCATGCCAAAGCCTTCCGAGTGGCTGGGGAAGAACAACACCTCTTCGTCGCGCAGCAGGCGCGGCAACTCCGCGCGTGGGTAGCGAGGCACCACGCGCACCCGCTCCCTCGCTCCGGAAGGAAACGCCGCCAGCACCTCCGCCTCCGGGTTCCCCGTGCCGTACAACGTCAGGGTGAAGGACACACCTTCGGCATGCAGACGCGTGGCGGCGGCCACCATCTCCGCGCGCCCCTTGAGCGCAAGCCAGCTCCCCACGCACGCCACCCGCAGCGGCGCACCGGGCGCCGCGGGCTTCGGCGGAGGCAGCCCCTGGAAGGCGGCATCCAACCCATGGGGGACGACGCTGATGTGCTGAGCCGGCACGCCCAGGCGGTCCGTCGCATAGGCGGCATCCTGGGTGTTGAGCAGCACGGCATGGTCCGCCCGCAGCAGGGACTGGCGCACCTCCCAGAGCCGATAGCCCCCGTGGTACAGCGGGTACTTCCAGCTCAGCGTCAGGTGCCCCGCACGGGCATCCGCGCGCAGCCGTTCGGAGAAGGTGTGCTCCAGGCCGTGGCTGCGCGTCACCAGGGCATGCCGCGCCCGCGCCCCTGGACGGCCCAGGCGCATCCAGGGCCACGCATCCCCCGTGGTGATGTCCAGCACGTCGTACCGCCCCGCGGCGCCCCACAGCAGGTGCGCGGTCAGCATCCACGGGAAGCGCAGCTCGTGCACGGTGGTGTGGTGCCGCAGGCCGGGATAGGCGTCGTCGTAGCTGAAGTAGTCCACCTGGCAGCCCTGCGCCGCCAGCGCGTGCCCCAGCGCGAGCGTCACGCCCGGCGCGCCCATGTTCGGGTCCAGGGGATGGTGGATGCCAAGCAAGACGCGCATGGGGATGAAGCGGCCTTCTAGAACACCCCGAAGCGGCCTGCCTGCTTTTCATGGATGTGCGGCGTGGGCGAGAATGCCACCGTTTCCCGCTCCCATGCCCCCGCCTTCCCCGCCCACGTTGCAGGCGTGCCTCGAATCGCGCCGCAACAACCTGGACTTCCTGCGCTTCGCCGCGGCGGCGTGCGTGCTGTTCAGCCATGCCTTCCCCTTGGGCGAGGGCAAGGGGACGGTGGAGCCCCTGGAGTCCTTCACGCGGGGACAGTTCTCCCTGGGGCGGCTGGGCGTCGCGGTGTTCCTCATCATCAGCGGCGTGCTCATCACCCGGAGCTGGGAGCGGACGCCCGACGTGGCGCGCTTCGTCTGGGCCCGGGTGCTGCGCATCTTCCCCGGGCTGGGGGCCATGCTGCTGCTGACGGTGGGCGTGCTGGGGCCGGCCTTCACCCACCTGCCCTTGGGTGAATACTTCACGGCCCCGGACACCGCGCGGTACCTGCTGGGCAACTTCGCCCTGAACTGGCCCCAGTGGCACCTGCCCGGCGTCTTCGAGGCGAGCGCCTACCCCCGCGCCGTCAACGGCTCGCTGTGGACGCTGAAGTACGAGGTCGGCTTCTACCTGCTGACCCTGGGCCTGGGCCTGACGGGCCTGTTGCGCAAGGGCATGGTGGTGTTCGGCCTGGTGGGCGCGGCGGTGGCCTCGCTCGTCACCGGGCGGCTGGGCTTCTGGCCAGAGCTGTACCTGTACTTCGGCGGCGGCGTGGCGCTGTACCAGTGGCGCGAGCGCGTGCGGATGAGCCCCTGGGTGGCATTGGCGTGCGTGGCGGGGTGGCTCGTCACGGCGCGGCTCGGGTACGGCTGCCGCATCGTCACCGGGCTGCTCGGGGGATACGTCGTGCTGTACCTCGCCTTCCGGCCCCTGGGAGCGCTGGCGGACTTCGGGCGCCGGGGCGACCTGTCCTACGGCGTGTACCTCTACGCCTTCCCCGTGCAGCAGGCCGCCACCGCGCTGCTGGGCGGGCGCACGCCGTGGTGGGTGAACGCGGCGGTGGCGCTCCCCTGCGTGCTGGTGCTCTCCGCGCTGTCATGGCGGTGGGTGGAGCAACCCGCCTTGCGGCGCAAAGACAGGCTCCCCAGGTGGGCGCGGCGTCCGGCGTCCCCCGTCACCGCGATTCCTGAGACACCGCCCCGCCCGCCTGGGCCGCGCTGAAGTTGTCGCCCGCGAGCCGGTCATACGTGAGCAGCCGGTAGCGCCGCATCCAGTCCGCCCAAGAGCCCGGCTCCGGCGCCTTGGGGATTTTGTCGCCCGTGGGCAGGTACTCGCCGGAGGCGTTGCGCAGCAGGTCTCCCCGGACCACGGGCAGCACCTTGGACAGCTCGGAGACGAAGGCGAAGAAGCCCGGAGGCCGCATGCCCGCCGTTTCGAGGATGCGCGGGGTGAGCATGCTGATGCTCATGTGGAGGTCCTGCCGGGGCGTGGGGAAGTTCGTCCAGAGCACCACGGGGACCTCCGACATGCGCTCGCGCTGCGCGTCCGTCCACGGCTCCTGGAAGTAGCCGGCCTCGCGGTAGGTCGCGTAGTCCGAGCCCAGCATCGGCAGGTGGTCCCCGAAGAGCACGAGCAGCGTCTTGCGGTTGCGCGTCTCCAGCCGCCGCACCAGCCGCTCCACGGCCTTGTCCATCTGCCGCAGCTTGTGCACGTAGTTCTTCAGGAGCAGCTTGTTGTCGGCGGAGAGCTTGTCGCCCTGCACCTCGATTTTCTCCTCACCCGTGAGCGGCAGGTTGTAGGGCCCATGGGTGGACATCGTCACGGCCATGATGAAGCGCGACTGACGCTCGTCGGAGAGCTCGTGGAGGATGTGGTCGACGACCTCTTCATCCGATACCCAGGGCCCTTCCAGCCGGGGCGACGGGAAGTCCGTGAGCGACTGGAAGTTGTCGAAGCCCAGCAACGGGTACACCACGTCGCGGCTCCAATAGAAGGCGTGGAAGGGGTGGATGGCCATCGTCTGGTAGCCCGCGCGGCGGAACAGCGATGGCAGCGCGTCCACGGGACGCATCACGTAGTGCTGGTAGGGGAACGCGCCGTCCGGGGCGAACGACGAGGACATGCCCGTCAGGAGCTCGAACTCCGCGTTGGCCGTGCCGCCGCCGAAGGCCGGGCTGATGAGGTTGCCCGAGCTGTGGTTGCCCATGAGCGAGCGCACGAAGGGCAGCGGGTCCTCGCTGAGGGGGATGCCCAGCCGCAGCGGGTCCCAGAGCGATTCGGCCATGAAGACGATGACGTCCACCGGCTCCTGCGGCGCGGCGGGCACCACGCCCGGGGGGACGCCCAGGGCCGCGTGGACCTTCTCCTGCGAGTACTCACTGCCCGGCTCCAGCCGCAGGCCCTCCCAGTTCCAGAGCATCATCAGCGTGAGCCCGTTCATCTGGAAGTTGGAGCGCTGGTCCCACACCTGGTCGTAGATGCCGAAGCGGTTGAAGACGCGCCGCACGGGCAGGTGCTGCTGGAAGATGATGACCAGCAGGTACGCCACCGCCGCCAACGCCAGGTTGCGGCGTCCGGCCTTGGGCAGCGGATACCGGGGCGTGCCCCGCGCCACCGCGCGGGCCATGACGACGAGCATGACCACCAGCAGCAGGCAGGAGCCGATGGCCGCCACCGCGCCGCCACCCGGCAGCAGCGTGGGCGCCAGCGCCGTCACCTGCCGCCACTCCAGGAAGTCCCAGGGCATCAGCGGCCGGTCGATGAGCTGCATCTTCCGGATGTGCAGGGTGACGGTGAAGAGCATCGCCGACATCACCAGCGCCACCGAGATGCCCACCCGGTTCGTCACCGCCCACAACAGGCCCGTCACCGCCGAGACGACGCCCACGCTGAGGAACATCGAATAGACGTTGCGCTGGGAGATGCCCTCCAGGCCCGCGGAGGAGAAGATGGCGATGGTCAGCTCCATGACCACGACGAGCACCGCCGAGGCCAGGATGACGCCCACCAGCGGCCACAGGTTGGAGGGCGGCCGTTGGAAGAACAGGGTCTGGGGAATCCGAGTGCGACGTGCCAACGCCAGGTGCCTCCAGTCGACCAGGGAGCGGGAAGGCGCGGAGACTACCTGACAGGCCATGGGGCATTCCATGCGGCTGGAGTCGGGGTTCCGTCGCCTGCCACACTGCGTACGAGCATGCGCGCAGCGGAGCGCCCCAGACCCCGGATACCGGGAAGCACGTCACGTCATGGGCGGCTGGGCCAGCAGCGCTGCGCCAATGGCACCGGAAAGTTCTCCCAGTTCCGCGACGCACACGGGCGGCTGGCGCTCGGGGACGAAGATGTGTGGGCGCATGGCCTCGTGGATGCGGCTGGCGAACTCGGGGCCCAGGCGCGTGCCCAGCCCTCCGCCCAGCACCACCGCCTCCACGTCCAGCAGGTTGATGGCGGAGGCGAGCCCCGCGCCCAACATCCGCACCGCTCGGCCGATGAGCCACGTGGCCAGCTCATCCTCGTCCGCGAGCGCCCGGGCCCAGATGCTGCTGGTCAACCGGGCGCGGCCCTTCTTCCGCATCAAGTCGAAGAGGAGGGTCGTCTCGCCATGGCGCACGGCCTTGTGGGCGGTGCGCTCCATGGACGCGCGGCCCGCGTAGGCCTCCAGGCAGCCGCGCCGGCCACAGCCGCAGCGGGCGCCACCGGGCTTCACCACCATGTGCCCCACCTCCCCCGCCGCGCCTCGGCCCCGCCACGGAACGCCGTCCAGCACCAGGCCTCCGCCCACCCCCGTTCCCCACCAGACGCCCAGCAAGGAGCGGTAGGGCCGGCCGCGCCCAGCCGGTACTCCGCCGCCACCGCCACCTGCACGTCGTTGCCCAGCACCACGGGACAGCCCACGCGCGCGCCCAAATCCCCCGCCACCGGATACGGCGTCGTCCAGCCCTGGCCACGTTGCTGACGTGCCCCAGCGTGCCCTCGTTGGCGTTCACCGCGCCGGGCGCCCCAC
>JBKGHI010000371.1:0-6745 GCA_046520405.1 Myxococcus sp. 1LA | reverse complement strand
CCCGGAACCCGCCACGGGCGGCACCGCACCCGACGCTGGACGTGCCGGTGCGGTGGACGGACTCGCAGCCGGCGCAACCGAGGGCGCGCCCGGCGCACCCGCTCCGGTCTTCACCGTGGGAATCCCCGTCGACGTGGCTCGGGGCGCACCGCGGGTGTCACGACCCGTGGGGCGTGCGGGCGGTGTCCCCTGCGGCCGAGGCGGCGGAGTGGGCGCACTGGCCGCGGGCGACGACGGAGTCGTCCCGGGCGTCACGGGCCCGGGGATGGCGGCCGTCACACGTGGAACCGCGGGCCGGGCGGGAGTGGCCGGTGTCCCGGGCGTGGCTCCCGGCGGTTTGCCGGCGCTGGGGTCTGAAGGCTCGGACATCGGCGTGTTCGGGGCGCGGCCTTACTGCGCCGCGGCGGGCAGGTCGTCGCTGTTATGGCCAGCAAGCCGGGTGTTCCGGTTGGCCTGGATGGACTGCTGGATATCGGCCTCGCTCATGCCGGAGGACAGGGTGATGGAGGTCGACGTCTTCTGACCCGTCTCCGTGTCGCACGCGGAGACATGCACCAGGCCATCCGTGTTGATTTCGAAGGTGACCTCGATCTTCACCTCGCCGCGGTAGCCGATGCGGAAGCCCGCGAACTCGAACTCGCCGAGCATCTCGCACTCGTCGGCGCGGTTGGACTCGCCCTGGTACACGCGAATCTTCACCTTCTCCTGGCCATCGCGGCTGGTGGTGAACGTCTTCGAGCGGTCGATGGGAACCGGCGTGTTCTTGTCGATGATCTTCTCGGTGTACCCGCCCACCGTGCCGATGCGCAGCGACAGCGGCGTGACGTCCACCAGGAACGTCTGCGTCTTGCTGTCCAGCAGCGCGTGCGACTGGAGCGCCGCGCCCATGGCCACGACCTGGTCCGGGTTGATGCCTTCCAGCGGGTCCTTCTGGAAGTAGTGCTTCACCGAGTTGCGGATGATGGGCAGCCGCGTCGGGCCACCCACCAGGATGACCGCGTCGATGTCGGCGGCGGTCAGGCGCGCGCTCTGGAGGGCCTCGTCGCACACCTTGAACGTGCGCTGCACCAGGTCCATCACCATTCGGTTGAACTGGTCCTGGTTGAGCTGGCCGCGCAGGTCCATGATGTTGCCGTCCGCGTCCTGGCAGATGCCCTGGCAGAGAATCTCCGCCGAGCCCGTCTGGCCCACGTCGATCTTCGCCTTCTCCGCGGCCTCCTTGAGCATCTGCAGGCAGTACTTGTTCTGCCGCACGTCCAGGCGCGTCTTGGCCAGGAAGTCATCCGCCAGCCACGTCATGATGCGGTCGTCGAAGTCGTCGCCGCCCAGGTACGTGTCGCCCGCGGTGGCCAGCACCTCGAAGACGTCCTTGCCAATCTCCAGGATGGAGACGTCGAAGGTGCCACCGCCCAGGTCGTAGACCACCACGCGCTGATTCACGTCGCGGCCGAAGCCGTACGCCAGCGCCGCCGCGGTGGGCTCGTTGAGGATGCGCAGCACCTCCATGCCGGCGATGCGGCCCGCGTCCTTGGTGGCCTGGCGCTGGTTGTCGTTGAAGTACGCGGGCACGGTGACGACCGCCTTGGTCACCTCCTGGCCCAGGTACGTCTCCGCCACCGCCTTCATCTCCTTGAGGACCAGCGCGCTGATCTCCGGGAGCGAATAGGAGTGCTCGTTCACCGCGATGCGCACCGAGTTGTTCTCGCCCTCGACGATGCGGTACGGCATCACCGCCTGCGCCTTCTTCACCTCGTCGGAGAAGTAGTAGCGGCCGATGAGGCGCTTGGCGGAATAGACGGTCTGCTCGGGGCTGGTGATGATGTTCTTCTTGGCCGCGTTACCCACCAGGACCGAGCCGTCCTCCAGGAACGAGACGCAGGAGGCATGAGTCGTCTCTCCCCACTCGTTCGGGATGACGACGGGCTGGCCGTCCTGGACCACCGACACGCACGAATACGAAGTGCCCAGGTCGATGCCGATTGCGATGTCGTCCGCCATTCCGTCTCCGGTGAAGACCTGCAGCAGAGGTCCGTCGGTGAAGGGCACGGAGGTTAGGCACCCCCGGAAGCGGGTGTCAACGTTCCCGTGTCAATAAAGTCCAGCTATTTCAAGGGCTTAGCGAGGGTGCAAGGGAGCCTGCCCACTGGCTTGAGGGGGCCGGGTCACGCCATTATCTCTCATGGCGAAGGGGGTTTACTCATCCATGTCCGTCATCCTCGCTGCTCTGACGTCCGACCCGAACCTGCTGCGCTGTGAGCTGCACCGCCTCCAAGGCCAGGTCCTGCTCCAGGGAGAGCCAAGGGCGAACGCCGCGGGGGTAGGGGCCTACGCCCAGGAAGAGGTCCTGCTGCGGCGCTTCGCCAGCAGTGGAGAGCTGACCCTGGATTCGCTCGCGCCGCCACATGAGTCGGAGGCGCTGCTGTTCCATACGGGCCAGCTTCCGGTGGGCCTGTCGCTGGAGGAGAACACGCAGCCCTTCCGTGCCCGGCGCTGGCTGTTCGCCCATCAGGGCGGCGTGCAGGGGTTCGAGCCGCTTCGCGCGCCCTTGTTGGAGTCGCTGCCCGACCACCTGCGGCGCCAGGTGCGCGGCGGCACGGAAGGGGAGCTCCTGTTCGCCGTCTTCCTCCGGCGCCTGCGCGACCTGGGCCGCACCGAGGACCCGCGGCTGGAGCCCGAGGTCGCGGGACGCGTGCTGGCGGAGACGGCTCGCGAGGTGGCCCAGGCCGCGGCCCGCGCTGGCGTGACACGAACGCCCACGCTCAACCTGGTGGCCACCAACGGCACGCTCCTGGTGGCGACGCGGTTCGGCGAGCATCCGCTCTATTACACCCGGCTGGAGGGCACGGCGGAGTGCGAGCCGTGCGAGGTGACGCCGACGACGCCTGAGACACAGCCCGCCGTGGGCGCGCACCGGCGCCGGCGGACCGTCGTGGTGGCCAGCGCGCTCAAGCGTGCCTCGGGTTGGGTGGAGCTGGCTCACGGCCACACGTTGACGGTAGGGACCGAGTTGCAACTGCACGAGCTGTCCGGCCTGTGAATGACGTGAGCCGCGAGGGCGCCTGGAGGCCGCTCCCAGAGAGGAGGCAGGCTTCGGCGCCACCTCGCGGAACTCCAGCGCGTCCCGCCGCGAAGCGCTGAACTCCCGACCTCACTCCGGGGATACCCCTCATTCGCGCCAGGGCTTTCCCGGGATGGGCACCCGAGGTCGGGAATGACTGCGGGCCGCTTTACATCCCCGGTGGGGAGGTGCTTCCATTGAGGGAGTTTCATCAAAATATTTAAGAATAGCTGGATTTCCAGCGCTCGTGTTTCTCATGCTCTCAGAAGTCGAGCCGATGTTCAGCATCGAGGTCCGCCTGAGGTCGGATGCGGCGGTCGCCGCCGCGCTGGGCCGGCGTTACGCGCGCGAGCACGGGCTGTCAGCACAGGCCAGCGCCGAGGTGGCCGTGGTGGTGAGCGAGCTGGCCACCAACCTGGTGCGGCACGCGGGCGGCCGGGGCTGGGTGGAGCTGTGGCGCGAGCCGGAGTGGCTCTTCATCCGCTCCCGCGACCGGGGCCCGGGCATGGCGGATCCATCGCGGCTCTTCGCCGGCAGGGAAGGGCGTCCCGGCCCACTGCCTGGCGAAAGCCTGGGCGAGGGCGGCGCCGCGGTGCGCCGGCTCACCGACGACGTCCAGGTGACCAACCGCGAGGGCGGAGGGCTTGAGGTGCTGGCCCGCAAACGGGTGGTTCAGGTGAAGAGGAGGCACGGGTGATCGGCGGTTCGGTGTGCGCGGCGCTGTTGCGTGTGTTGCAGCAATTCATGTCGGAGACGGCGGCGCGCCTGGTGTTGCGAGGCACGCTGGAGCCGCTTCGGCTGACCCTGGACACGGTGCCCGCGTCGGAGCTGCCGCGCATCATCGAGGCGTTGGAGCCCGCCACCCGCCACTTCGTGGACCCCACGCGCCGGCCGCAGATGATGGCGCAGCTCCGGTTGCTGCTCGCGCCCACGTCGGCGAACGCGGTCGCCGCCGCCGTGCCGGACGTCCGGGCCACCACCTATCTGGTGCGCACGGAAGCGGATGCCAGCCACGCGCGGCTCGCGGCCCGTCAGCTCTGTGAGTCCCTGGGCGGGCGCGGCTACGAATGCCAGAAGGTGGCCACCGCGGTGAGCGAGCTGGCGCGCAACCAGATTTCATATGCCGGAGGTGGCACCATCCAACTGTCGCCGCAGGTGTCGCCCAAGCGGCTGCTGCGCGTCAGCGCGGAGGACTCCGGCCAGGGCATCGCCGACCTGGAGCGCGTGCTGTCCGGAACGTACAAGAGCAAGACGGGCATGGGCCTGGGGCTGCTGGGCGTGAAGCGGCTCGCGGACCGCTTCGATGTGCGCACCGGGCCCAAGGGCACGCAGGTGGACTTCGAGGTGTGGCTGTGAGGCTCGTGGTCGCCCACCGCTCGCGTCCCAAGGTCGGGGAGCGGGAGAATGGTGACGGCGTCATGGTGCGCCAGGAGGGCGAGCGGACCCTGGTGGCCGTGGTGGACGCGCTGGGGCACGGGCCGGTGGCGGCCCAGGTGTCCTCGGACGCGCTGCGCTGCCTGATTCAAGTGCCGCTGGCGCAGGACGTGGAGGCCCTCACCGCGGCGATGCACACGGCGCTGCGGCATGGCCGTGGCGCGGCGGTGATGCTCGCGCTCTTCGACGGGCGCACGCTCCAGTGCGGCGGCGTGGGCAACGTGGAGCTGCGCGCGCGCGGCACGCGGGTGCCGGTGATTCCCACGCCGGGCATCCTGGGCCAGTCGTACCGCGCGCTGCGCGTGGCCTCCGTGGCGCTGTCCGCGGGGGACCGCCTGGTGCTTTTCAGTGACGGGCTGAGCTCCCGGTTGGAACTGGAGGACGCCCGTCACCATCCACCCGAGGCGGCCTGCGACCTGCTGATGGAGCGCTACGGCCGGCCCACTGACGACGCCACCGTGCTGGTGGCGGACGTAGAGAACGCATGAGCTTCCCTGTTCCTCCAGGGCCGTCCCGGCCCGAGCGCGATACGGCTCGCATCCCCATCATCCCGCTCTGGGGCAACCTCATCGTCCCGCTCCAGGGCGACATCACCGACGCGCAGGCGGCGCAGCTGTGCTCGGACGTGCTGAGCGACATCCAGCGCGCCGGTGCGCGCGGCATGGTGGTGGACATCTCCGGCCTCTGGATGGTGGACAGTCACCTGTGCGCGGTGCTGGCGCGCATGGCGGTCTCCGCGCGGCTGATGGGCACGCGCACCGTGCTCTGCGGGATGGGCGCGGACGTGGCGCTCACGCTGCAGAGCATGGGCATCCAGCTCGAAGGCGTGGAGACGGCGCTCGGCCTGGAGGAGGGCCTGGCGCTGCTCGGCATCCAGGTGACGGGCGCGCGCACCGTCGCCGCCGAGCGTGAGGCCGCGCAGCTCCTGGCGGAGGAGATGCTCGGTCTGGTGACGCCCGCGCCCGCGAAGTCTCCTGTTTGAGCGCTCGGGGAGCCGCCTGGCAGGCTCGGTGTGCCGTGGCGTGCCGAGAGGTGTGCTGGCCCCGCGCTTGCGCCCATGCATGAAACCGGACGTGTGACACATCCCTGTGCCACGCCAGTGTCTGTGTGTGGATGCCGCACAGTCGGGGCATTGTACGAAGGTGGGCCCGGGGAACTACGCTAGGGCTCCGTCCTACGTGGGGGTTGTGTCCACCTCCGCGCAGACGCTCGCCGTTGACGAATGCCCGTGGTGGCATTCCCTTCGGTGAGGTCTGATGGTGCGGCTTAATCGGGACCGGATGGAATCAAGGAGCAGGTCGATGGCCGGCAACTCAGGGGAAGACAACGCCAACCCGGGACATCCCCGAGAGGCCGCCCCGGAGCGCCCTGACGGGGGCGATTCCCCCGTGCTCGATGGTGTGTCGGACGCGGAGCTGGATGCCATCGTGGGCCAGCTGCGCACGGACAAGAACCTCCGGGTCCGGCCCTCCGCGCAGCCGCGCTCGCGCGAGGCCATGCTGTCGGAGCGGCTGCACCGGGGCGCGGGCCGGACGCGGGCGTCCACCCTGGGCGAGGAAGCAGCGCCGCCGCCGAAGGAAGCCGCGCCCGCCGTGAAGCACGCCTGGTACTTCGTCATGGGCGGCGCGGCCTACGGCCCTCATGACCTCGCGGAGGTGAAGGGGCACCTCGAGCGGGGGGCCATTGGCCCGGATTCGCTGTGCTGGCGCGAGGGGCAAGGGGAGTGGCTGCCCCTGCAGCACATCCCGGAGCTCGCTTCCGCGTTGTTGCCACCGTCCGTGTCCGCGGGGCCTCCGCCCGTTCCCGCCGAAGTGCCCGGGGCCCTTGTTCCACAGCCTCCGCGCGCGGTGGACGTCTCCGAGGCCACCACGGAGCGGGTGATCCTGGACGCGCAGGGCGCTCTGCCTCCCGTGGCGGTCCACGCGGCTCCAGCCGTGAGTGGTTTCAGCGGGGCGTCGCCAGAAGCCGTGGCCCCGGCCGTCGCGCCGGAGCCTGTCACCGCGCCGGCCGCGAGTGCCTTCGACGCGCAGGGCGCCGCGGTGGTGGACCCGATGCCGGTGGCACAGCCCGTGGGAACGCACGCGGTGCTGACCACCCCGTCGCCCGAGGAGCGCGCGCGTCGCAAGCGCCGGCTGGGAGTCCTCCTGGCGGGTGTGCCAGTCGGCGCATGTCGGTGGCCCTGGCGCTGGGCGTCTTCGGCGGGGGGAGCGGCCGTGGCGCCGCTGCGCCCGGTGATGCGGTAGCCGCGGCGCG
>JBKGHI010000370.1:0-6848 GCA_046520405.1 Myxococcus sp. 1LA | reverse complement strand
GCCGCGGCCCGGCTGGGGGCGCGCTGCGGCTCAAGACGCTGGCGGCGGCGGAGGGGCTGCCCGCGGAGGACGCCGCCTTCGCCGCGCTCCACGACTACATGCGGGAGCAGTACCCCCGAATCCATCAGACGCTGAAGCGCGAGCCCGTGGGGCCGCACTCCGTGCTGTACACCTGGACGGGGACGGACGCGTCGCTGCGCCCGGCGCTGCTGCTGGGGCACCTGGACGTGGTGCCCGTGGCGCCCGGCACGGAGGCGTCCTGGACGCACCCGCCCTACAGCGGCCTGGTGGCGGACGGCTACGTCTGGGGCCGCGGCGCCCTGGATGACAAGGGGAGCGTGTTCGGCATCCTGGAGTCCGTGGAGGCCCTGCTCGCGGCGGGCTTCCAGCCCAAGCGCACGGTGCTGCTGGCCTTCGGTGGCGATGAGGAGGTGGGCGGACGCGAGGGCGCGGAGGCGATGGCGAAGCTGCTCCGTGAGCGGGGCGTGACGCTGGAGTCGGTGCTGGACGAGGGTGGGATGATTGTGTCCGGCACCGTGCCCGGGGTGACGTCCCCGGTGGCCCTGGTGGGTGTGTCGGAGAAGGGCTTCGCCAGCGCCGAGCTCATCGTGGCCGGCGAGGGGGGCCATTCCTCCATGCCGCCGCCCCAGACGGCGGTGGGCGTGCTGAGCCGCGCCATCTCCCGCCTGGAGGATGCGCCCATGCCCGCGCGGCTTCGCGGTGGCAGCCGGGCCCTCTTCGAGTTCGCGGGGCCGGAGATGGGCTTCGGCATGCGGCTGCTCTTCGCCAACCTGTGGCTGTTCGAGCCGCTGGTGCTGCGCCAGCTCACCGCCAAGGTCACCACCAACGCCGCGGTGCGCACCACCACGGCGGCCACGATGTTCGAGGGCAGCGAGCGCGACAACGTGCTGCCCGCCCGCGCCCGCGCGGTGGTGAACTTCCGTGTCCTGCCAGGGGACTCCGTGGAGGGCGTGCTGGAGCACGTGCGGCACGTGGTGGATGACCCGAGGGTGAAGGTGAGCACCCTGGGCTTCATCAGCGAGCCCTCGCCGGTGTCGCGCATGGACTCCGAGGCGTGGACCCAGCTCCAGCGCAGCGTGCGTCAGGTGTTTCCGGACGTCGTCGTGGCGCCCTACCTCATGCTGGGGGCCACCGACGCGCGCTACTTCACCGGGCTGAGCGAGAACGTCTACCGCTTCATGCCCCTGCGCCTGGACAGCGCCGACTTGTCACGCCTCCATGGCAAGGACGAGCGCGTGTCGGTGAAGGGCTACGCGGACGCGGTTCGCTTCTACGCGCAATACGTGCGCAACGTGTCGAACTGAGGCTCGCGGCCACGTGATGCGCTCGTACTGAGCGTGTGATATTCGTGCTCCGTCCGTCCTCTGGCTTTCTGGGAAAGTGGTGTTTCGCGCGTTGTTATCATGAATGCAAATGTGCGCAGGGCGCGGGGAACGCGTGGAAAGTCCGTTCCGCCTGCACATCTGTGTGCCGTCTGCACGGCGCATCCGTCCATTGGTCGCGATGCGTTGACAGGCGCGCGAAGCACTTTCAGCATTTGCTCCCATGGTGAACCCCCATCGCAGGTCTCGGCTGGCGAGCGCGTTGCTCGCATCTCTTCTCTTCACGTTGGTGGCATGTAACGGCGGTGGCGGTTCGGGGAAGCCCGATGCCGGCCCGGGCCCAGAGGTTCCGGATTCGTCGGTGCCGGACGCCAACGACACCTGTGGTGATGGCCAGCGCCAGTCGGATGAGGCCTGTGACGATGGCAACCGCGTGGATGGCGACGGTTGCAACGCGGCGTGTACCGAGGTGGAAGGCGGGTTCATCTGCGAGGTGCCGGGCGAGCCGTGCGTGCGCCTGACGAACTGTGGCAACGGCCGCGTCGAGGACGGCGAGGAGTGCGACGACCGGAACCTCTCCAGCGGTGATGGCTGCAACGGGAGCTGCCGCATCGAGAACGGCTGGGCGTGCCCGGAGCAGGGTGGCCGCTGCCGCGCCAAGGCGTGTGGTGACGGCATCATCGCGGGTGACGAGGAGTGCGAGGACGGCAACGCCGTGTCCGGGGACGGCTGCAGCGAGGTCTGCCGGCTCGAGGACGGCTGGAAGTGCCCGCCGGGTCAGCCGTGCAGCCGCACCACCTGCGGTGACGGTGTCCAGGAAGGCACGGAGCAGTGTGACGACGGCAACAGCGTCATGGGTGACGGCTGCTCGCCGCTGTGCACCAGGGAACCGCGCTGTGAGAACGGCGATTGCGAGGAGACGTGCGGCGACGGCCTCATCCTCCCTGGCAGCACTGAGGAGGAGTGCGACGACGGCAACACGCGCGCCAACGACGGCTGCTCGCCAGACTGCAAGCTGGAGGAGGGCTTCGCGTGCGTGCTCATCGAGCAGGAGCCGCCCGCGCAGGTGTCCATCCCCGTGGTCTACCGTGACTTCCGCGGTTGGGACCTGCCCGCGAACCCGGCGGCTGGCCTGTCCCGCGGCCACGAGGACTTCCAGAACCGGAACGCGGGCCGGGAGAACGGCATCGTCGAGAACCGGCTCGATGCCAATGGCCGCCCCGTCTACGCGAAGGAGGGTCAGGCGTCGAACAACACCAGCAACCGGGCCAACTTCAACCAGTGGTACGCGGAGGTCGAAGGCGTCAACAAGACCATCGTCAGCACCTTCATCCTGGACCGGCAGAGCAATGGTTCGTACGTGATGGACAAGGACGCGTTCTTCCCGCTCGACGACGAGCCCCTCTACAGCCAGGGGTGGGTGGCCGCGGGCCATGAGCCGACGCGCTCGGACCTGGTCAATGCACAGCGCAACTTCCACTTCACCAGCGAGGCTCGCTACTGGTTCCAGTACAAGGGGAACGAGGTGCTGACGTTCCGTGGTGACGATGACGTGTGGGTGTTCGTCAACGGCCGGCTGGCGCTGGACCTGGGCGGCGTGCACGGCCCGGAGAATGGCACCGTCAACGTGGCGAGCCAGGCGGCTTCGCTGGGCCTGGAGCTGAATGGCATCTACGAGGTGGTGGTGTTCCAGGCCGAGCGTCACACCGCCGGCTCTTCGTACCGCCTCACGCTCAACAACTTCCTCACCGCCCGCACCGAGTGCACCGCCACCTGCGGCGACGGCGAAGTGGATGCAGAGGCCGGCGAGGAGTGCGATGACGGGGTGAATGCCGGCGGCTACGGCGAGTGCGGCCGTGGCTGCCTCTGGGGCCCCCGCTGCGGCGACGGCGAGAGGCAGGAGGAGGAGGGCGAGGAGTGCGACGACGGCAACACCGTCAGCCGCGACGGCTGCAGCTCGACGTGCAGGGCGGAGATCGGCTGAGCCTGCTGTCCTGACATGAGGGTCGAGGCGCCGCTCCGGAAGCCCTGTGCTTCCGGAGCGGGGCTTCCCTGGAATTGCTGGGTTCGGGCCGCCAAGGGAGCAGGCAGCCTCCGCTGGACGGGCGTCTGCTATCGTCCGCGCGCCCCATGGTTTCCCGTTCGTTCATGCGTCTGCTGTGCCTCGTGTTGCTCGTGCTTGGTGCTTCGGCACGGGGGGCGGTGACGCGCCCGGGCTTGCCTCCGCCCGAAGAGGTCATGGCGACGCTGCGCGAGCTGGAGACGGCGCGGGCCAAAGGCCGCTCCAACGCGATGGACAGCGAGCTGGAGGCGCAGTCGCGGGCACGGCCTGGGGATTTGATGCCGCGGATGTACCGGGCGTGGCTCACCTTTCCCTCGGACGGATGTTGGAACGAGCTGAAGGCGCTCTCCACCCTGGACCCGGAGAACCCCTGGCCCTTCGTGGGCATGGGGCTCGTCTACGTGCGCTGGGGGCTCCTGACGGAGGCGCGTCCGCCCATCGACGCGGCGCTGAAGCTGGCGCCCGGCTTTCCGCCAGCCCTCTGGGCGCAAGGGTTGCTGCTCCAGGCGCAAGGGAAGCCCGAGGAGGCCGAGGCCCGGTTTCGCGAGGCGCTGGCGCAGTTGGACGCGCCGCAGATTCGCACGTCGCTGGCGATGCTGCTGGCGGGGATTCCCGCGCGGGAAGCGGACGCGCGCGCGGAGCTGACGCGGACGGTGGAGGCCTGGCCGGAGCAACCCGAGGCGCTGCGGAAGCTGGCGCAACTGGCCCGGGCCGCCAACGACGTGCGCGCCGCGGCGACGGCGGGCGAGAAGCTGGTGGCCCTGAAGCCCCGTGACAAGGAGGCGCACCGGCTCCAGGCCGACCTGTGGCTGGCCGCCTCGGAGAAGCAGAAGGCCACCCAGTCCCTGGAGCGCTACGCGGAGCTGGGCGGCGTGGAGCCGGCGCCCCTGGCGCTCTTGGCCCGGCTGTATCGGGAGCTGGCTCGCGCCGATGCGGAGGAGAAGGCCCTGGTCCGGCTCGCCGCCGCGGCGCTGGAGGACCCGGAGCCGTTGCTCCGCCTGGCCGAGCTGACCGAGGCGCGGGGTGACATGGGGGCGGCGGAGGCCCACCTGGTGAAGGCCTCCGAGCGCGCGCCTGCCCGCGCCGACGTCCATGTGCTGCGCGCCCGGTTGGTGCTGAAGCAGGCGCGTCACCAGGATGCGCTGGTGGCCTACCGCGCGGCGCAGGCGGCCCCCGAGCGCAAGGTCCCCGAGGCCGACGCCGAGGCCGCCGAGCTGGTGCGCCACTTCCGCCTGCCGTCCCAACCCGCCCGGGGGACGCAGGACCAGATCTACAACCGGGTGTCGCTGGGGCTGGTGGCGCTCTACATGAACCGGCTGCAGGAGGCGCCGGGCATCAAGGGCAACCTCAAGGTCCAGGTCCAGGTGGACGCGTCCGGGCGGGCCACCGGGGTGACGGTGCTCTACGACAGCCTCAACGAGGCCGTCATCACGGGCCACGCCCACTTCGCCTTCATGGACGCGCAGTACCCGCCGGGGCCCGACACGCCCGTCTTCCAGTACGTCTTCCGTCCGCCGAAGTGAGCCACGGGCCCGGCCGCGCGCGTGCGGGCTCGGCCGGGCCGGTGGTGGTGGTTACGGATTGCGCTGCTCGAACTCGGTGCCGCTGCCGCCGTAGCCCTGCACCTGGTCGCGCATCCGCTCCCAGGTGGCGCGGGCCTGCTGCTCCTGGTTCTGCTGCGACTGGAGCTTGCGCTGGGACTCCTCCACCTTGCGCTGGGCATCCGCGGTGGCGGAGGCGAAGTCCGCCTCGGACAGGTCCTGGGCGCGCACGTCCCGGTTCTCCTTCAGGGCCTCGTACTCAGCCTGGCTGAGCTTCGCGTCGGCCACCGCCAGCTCGTTCTCTCGCAGCTCCTTCTGGGCCTCCATCGTCTTGATTGCCTGCTCGCGATACTTCACCTGGGCCTGGGCCGCGCTCAGGCTCTTGTCCGCGTCCTGCACCTTGGACTGCGCCTCGGTGATGTTGTTGCTCTGGCCGGTGGCGTTGGCGGCCTTCAGCGCGGCGTCATGCGCTTCCTTGCGGGCCTTGGCCGCGTCCTCGTTGCGCTTGGCCACTTCCAGCTCCCGGCGCGCGTCATTGACGGCCACGTCGGAGCGGGTCACCGCGTCCTGGGCCATGCGCCGCTGTGTCTGGGCTTCCCGGACGTCGCCCAACTGGTCCTCGGGAACCCGGGCCAGCCATGACTCGTCCACCTTCGCCGAGCGCGTCGAGCTGCATCCAACGCTCGCCACCGACAGGGCCGCTCCCATCATCACGCCCGCGAAAACCCGACGCCTTCTCGATTGAAACATGCTCCGTCTCCTCTCCGTGTGCGCGTGTTGCCTGCAAAGACGGTAGTCACGCGCCGCTGGGGAGGCAGACGGCAAGGAGGCGTGTCGAGGCGTTGCCCCAACAGGGGCGGGCACGAGGGCTTGCCCGCCCGCCCGCCCTTCCTGGAAGGAGGCTCAGCGCTTCTCCAGGATGACGGCGTAGAACTCGATGCCCACGCCTTCCCGGTCCTCGTCGGTGATGTGCTCCGGGGGCAGGCCGAGGAACTCGCGCACGGGCAGCACGCCGGTGGTGTCGCGGGCCCAGGGGCCGCACAGCTCCAGGTACTCGGCCAGGGAGTAGAGCTGGAACCGCTCGCCCATCTGCCGGAACATGCCGACGAACTGCTCCCACTTCGGGGTGCTGAGGCCGGGGGACTTCGTCTCGAAGGTGGCGAAGAGCTTCGAGCCGGGCTCCGCCCAGTCATAGAGGTCGCGGAAGAACTGGCGGTTCTCCTCGGCGGACAGGAACACGGTGATGCCGTTGGCGCCGAACGCGACGCGGCGCTCGCCGCCCAGGAAGTCATTCACGTCCTGCCGCCGCAGGAAGGCGCCCGCGTTGCGGATGTCGCATTCCAGGAAGCGGACGTTGGGCGTCTTCCCCAGCAGGTGCTGGGCGGTGGTGATGGTGAGCGGATTGATGTCGCTGTAGAGCACGCGGGCGTCCCGTGGCAGCACCGCGTGGACGTGGTCCCCGGTGGGCAGGCCCGACGCGAAGTCCACCCAGTGGTGGAAGCCGTCGGCCGCCAGGCGCTGCGCGGCGGTGCGCAGGCAGGCGCGCAGCATGCGCACCCACTTCCGCGTGGAGGGCACCAGCGAGAACATGTACTCCGCCGCCTGCCGGTCGGCTTCGAAGTGGTGGGTGCCTCCCAGCGTGTAGTCGTAGATGCGGGCGGCGTTGGGGATGTTCGGGTTGACGCCGGGGATTCGGGCGAGCGCTTCAGTATCCATTCGGTCAAGACCTCCAACGTATCGACGTGGTCTGCGGCGTTCCTTCAGCACCGGTGCGGATGAGGCCCACCAGCAGGACGCCGCCGTCCTCCACGGCGACGGCGCGGTGGTCCGAGAGGGGCGCGGCCAGGGGCGGCCCGGGCGTCCATGCCCCGGTGTCCGGCGCCCAGAGGTCGACGGCGGCGG
>JBKGHI010000036.1:0-54440 GCA_046520405.1 Myxococcus sp. 1LA | reverse complement strand
CGCGTAGATGGCGCCGGGGCGGGCCACGCCGCCCGAGCCGTGCGAGGGCTGCGCCGTGGGGCCGCGCATCAGCGTGGCCTCGAGCGGCCCCGTGCCATAGCCGGGCGCGGGCGTGCGGCGGTGGTTGGAGGACGAGGACACCTTGGAGATGAGCTTGCGCTGCGCGTCGAACGCCTCCGGGCACAACGCGCGCACGAAGTGTCCCACCTCCTCGGCGCCCATGGCCGCGCCCGAGCGCACCAGCTCGGTGTTCAGCGCGCGTGCCAGCTCGTCCGCCCGCATGTACCGGCTGTCCGGACGGGCCTCCAGCGCGCGGCGCACCACGGCGTCCAGCGGGGCGTCCACGTCCGGCCGCAGCTCGCTCAGCGAGGGGACCACCGGCTGCGACATGGCCGCCATCATCTCCCCCACCGTCCCGTGGGGAATGAGGGACCGGCCGGCCAGCATCTCCCACACCACGACGCCACACGAATAGATGTCGCTGCGGTGGTCCAGGGGCTCGGCGCGCACCTGCTCGGGGGACATGTACCCCAGCTTCCCCATCACCGTGGACGGCAGCGTGTACTTGCTGCGCGCCGCGGACTTGGCGAGGCCGAAGTCGATGACCTTCACCTCGCCCTCGTAGGACACCATGACGTTGTGCGGGGACACGTCGCGGTGGACGATGCCCAGCGGCGAGCCGTCCGGCCCCGCCTTGCGATGCGCGTAGCCCAGGCCCTCCGCGATGCGCTGGCCCAGGAACAGCGCCACCGGCACCGGCACTGACACGCCCTGTGCGCGCGCCTGCTCCAGCAGGTAGGCCAGGTCCACGCCGGCCACGTACTCCAACGCCATGAAGTACGTGCCGTCCGCCTCGCCCATGTCGTACACCTGGGCAATGGACGAATGCACCAGGTGCACCAGCACCTTGGCCTCGTGGTGGAACCGGTCCAGGAACTGACGGTCCTTCAGGAGGGCCGGCAGAATCGTCTTCACGATGCACGGCTTCTCGAAGCCGGCCGCGCCGCTGATTTTCGCCAGGAACACCTCTCCCATGCCGCCCTGGCCCAGGGGGTGGACGAGCTCATAGCGCCCAAGGAAGCGGGGGGACTCTGTAGGGACGGTACTCATGGCGTCTGGCGGCAGCGAAGCACCCGGAAGCGGACGGAATCAAGCAGAGGGCGACTTCCTTCCCACAGACACCACCAGGGCCTTGGACGCAAAGTCGCTCACCTCGGAGGCCCGGACGGCGTCTGGCAGTGCGCCCGCCCCGTACCCGTCGGGCAGAGTGGGTGTTCAGGAGCGCGGTGAATGCCGGGTGCGTGCGTGAAGGCAACCCCAACGTGAACGCGAATTCTCCGCCCAACACACGGGATGTGAACCGGAGCACCTCAGGCAGGGGGCGCCCCCCAGTCCGTTGCCACGCTTTCGCGAAATGCGCTCCCTGGAGGATGCGCGCCCGGGACCTCCTTTCGGGCGCCGTTCGAGAAGGAGCGGCTCATGAAGCGGTGGGGACTCATGGGGCTGTTGGCACTCGCGGCATGTGGGCCGGACGACTCCTCCGACACGGGAGCACAGAGCCAGGTCTGCCCGAACATCATCGCGGGCTCCCTCTCCGAACCCGTGGAGACACGGAACGTCCATTCGCCCCTGCTGAGTGACGACGGCCGGCAGCGGGTCATCATCCGCTACAAGAACCTGGGGGTGCGAGCCGCCTCGCGCGTGGAGCAGGTGGGCGGCCAGGTGACGGCCACCTTCCGCTCCACCCCGGCGGTGGCGGCGCGCCTGACGCTCCAGGAGCAGCGGACGCTGCTCACCGAAGACCCCACGGTGGAGAGCATCGAGCTGGACCAGGAGTGGCACGCGCTGGCCCCCGCCACCGCGCCGGCGCCCACCTTCCTGAGCTCGGCGATTCGAGGCGTCACGGCGCGCGAGCTCTCCGCCGGCCTGCGCAAGGTCCAGGCGAACGAGGTGTGGGATTTGGATGGAGACGGGCTGCCGGACCCGGGCCGGCCCACGGGCGCGGGCGTGCGGCTGTGCGTCGTGGACAGTGGCCTGGATTTGGAGCACCCGGAGCTGCGGGACGCCGTGGTCGCCGGGCGAGACATGCTGGAGGACGACGACACGCCCTCCGACTTCAGCAGCGGCCACGGCTGGGGCACCGGCCACGGCACGCACGTGGCGGGCATCATCGCGGCGCGGCCGGGACAGGGCGGGCTTGGCGCGCCCTACGTGGAGGCCAGCGGGGTGATGGGCGTGGCGCCGGGCGTGGAGCTCATCATCGCCCGCGTGCTGGACATCCACGGCCGCACGCACATGAGCTTCGTCCTGGAGGCGGTGGAGTACTGCGCCGAGCAGGGCGCCAAGGTCATCTCCCTGTCGCTGGGCGGCGGCATGCCCACCAAGACGACGTTCGAGGTCTTCGAGGCGGCCCACGCGCAGGGCATCCTGGTGGTGGCCGCGGCGGGCAACAGCGGCAGCCAGGTGGTGGACTACCCGGCGGCGGACCCGCATGTGCTGGCGGTGGGCGCGGTGGACTCGCAGGACCGCCGGGCGTCCTTCTCCTCGGGAGGAAGCCAGCTCGCGCTGGTGGCCCCGGGCGTGGACGTGCTGTCCACCTTCCCGCGCGGACAGGGCGCCTTCTCCACGGTGGACGTGCAGGGCCTGCAGCCGCTGTCGCGCTCGCTGCTGTATGCCCCCATCGAGAACAAGTGGGGCAAGCTGGTGGACTGCGGCGGCGGAGAGTCCCTGGACTCGTGCCAGGGCAGCACGTGCAGCGGCTTCGTGGCGTACGTGCGGCAAGACGTGGTGCCCACCGACATCGCCATGGTCAACGTGATGAAGCAGGGCGCGCGCGCCGTCATCTTCGGCCACTCGCGGCCAGAGGGCGGCGTGGACATCCTCGCCATGCCGAGGCGTGGGCAGTGGGTGCCCGCCGTCACCATCACCCAGGCCGGAGGCACCGTGCTGCACCGGATGCTGGGAGAGCTGGCCCGCATCAGCATGAGCCCGGCGGACTACACCTATCTGTCCGGCACCTCCATGGCCACGCCCTACGTGAGCGGCGTGGCCGCGCTGCTCTTCAGCGCCCGTCCCTCCGCCACGCCGGACCAGGTGAAACACGCCCTGCTGTCCACCGCCAGGGACCTGGGCCCCGCCGGCCATGACGAGGGTTACGGCCACGGGATGGTGCAGGCCCGGCGCGCGCTGGAGGTCCTCAACCAACTGCCCTGAGGGGCGGGAAGGGCGGCCGCACCAGGTGCCCCACGGGCCGCGTGGGCCTGATTGCCAGGCCCTCCCGCGCGAGCCACGTTGCCTTTCGGACGAGAACAAAGGAGTCCGTCATGAAGGCACTCGTACGTGGCGCGCTGTGCGCGGCGGCCCTCTGGGGCGGCGCGGCGCTGGCCCAGGCCGATGACCGGCCCACCTCGGAGCGGCGCACGCGCTCCGCGGAGACGGTGGACTTCCGCGACACGGAGCGGAAGCGGGCCGACACCGGCATCTACGCCCAGTTGGGCGGCGGCCTGGAGGGCTACACGGGCCAGCTCGCCCCGGAAGTCACGCCGGGCTTCTCCTACGGCGCCGCCCTGGGCTACCGGCCGCATGAGTTCTTCGCCGTCGAGCTGGGCTACAGCGGCGGCATCAGCGACATCGACAGCCGCATGGGGCTGCTCGACGACGGCGAGGGCGGACCCGACATCGTCCGCAACGCCGGCCAGGCCGTCGTGGTGGGCAACTTCACCGACGCCCGGCTCCAGCCCTACGTCCTGACGGGCATCGGCCTGGACCGCTACAACGTCCGCAACGACGCCCGGGGCGCGGTGCGCGGCTTCTCGGATGACACCAGCGGCTACGTCCCGGCCGGCGCGGGCCTGCGCTACCAGGTGGGCAACCTCATCACCGCCGATGCCCGGGTGAACTACAACTTCCTGTTCGACCAGGACTTCGCCCCCGGCGGCCGCGCGCCCGGGGCGCTGGATGGCCGCTACTCGGCGATGCTGTCGCTGGGCGGGACGTACTGACGGTGGAGGAGGCGGCGTCCGGGAACGTCCCCGGGCGCCTTTCCCCACGGCGTCAGTAGGGCCGGTCGACGTGGAGGCGCGCGGCGGCCCACGTCCCCTGGAGCCAGGCGGGGAGCTGCTGCTCCAGCTTCTTCGCCTCCGCCTCGGTGAGCTGAGCGTGGAGCGCGGCGAACACGCCGTGGAGCACCAGCCGCACGTTCTCCGGCTCGGCGTTCAGGTGGTTGGCCACCATCAAATAGAAGTCGTCACGGTCCAGCTTCGCGGGGGCCTCGCCCCGGTGACGGTGACAGCCACGTAACAACTCCCGGACGTCCGGCGCGAGCTGCTCGCGCAGGTGCGCCACCCACGAACCCGACAGCCGCTCCGACAGCGCACAGAACACCGCCTCGGCGGCCTTGTCCGCTTCGTAATCCGGAATCTGGGAGGATATTGCGTCCAGAAACGATTTGCGGTCCGTCCCCACGCCCTGCCCTGTCCACGAAGGCGTGCGCTCCTGCTTCTGTATCGACATGGTGTCGTCTCCTCTCCCTGCCCCTTCACCGTGGGGGTGCACTGGAGCGCTGACAGCAGACCGCGCGACGGAGGCAGGGCCGCCTGGCCCATGGATTCAATGGGCGACAGTAAGCCCAGACATGCCCGGAATCGGGACACGGATGTCCGCCTTTGGGACGGGAGTCCGCGACCAGACGCGTCAGGCATCTGTCTTTGATTCCATCGATGACTCCAACTGATGGCGCTTCACGAAGCGTGCTTATTTGGAAGCACGCGGCGTCCCAAGCTGCCCTGAACTCCAGGGAATTGTTCAAAGCCCGGCTCGGAAAAGAATGCGTGGGGTGGCTGGAATGAATTCCCATCGCAATTGTCTTGAGCGCGCGCCGTAGACCGCCTGCACGGCGGCCTGCCGCCATCTCAACCATCAAGAATTGAGGATTTCATGTATCGCATTGCCGTAGCCGCCCTGGTCCTTGCCGCTTCCGGTTGCGCCACCACGGGCGGTGGCGGTGGCCGTGAGGGCAACGCCACCATCGCCGGCGTGATTCGCCTGCCGGAGAGCGGACTGCGTGCGGAGGACGCCTGCGGGCAGCTCCAGGTCGTCGTGGCGCCGACGGCCGCGCCCACCAACGGGCTGGGCCGGGCGATGGTGAAGCCGAGCCGCGGCAACCGCTGCTCGTTCACGGTGTCGGGCGTGCCCAGCAACACCGACCTCCAGGTGGGCCTGGCGGCGGGTGGCGGCCTGAAGTGCGAGACGGGCGCCACGCCGACCATCACCCCGGAGCCGTCCACGGTGAAGGTCAACGACTACGGCACCGCCACGCGCGACTTCGCCCTGAGCTGCGGCGCCTGAGGTCCTGAAGCACGCCGGTGACGCCGCCGTGCCTGCCCTCCCCGGAGGACAGGAGCGGCGGCGTCACGCCATCAGCACGAACTCGTCCTCCGGGCAAGGGGCCCTTGTGGATTGATTCGCGTCGAAGGGGACGCGAAGCTTCCCGGGTCCTTCGCAGAAAGACGAGTTGGGTGATGATTTCGTACCGCTTGCGCGCCGTGACGCTCGCCCTGGCCCTGGGCGGGTCGGGGATGGCGTGTGAATCCGAAGAGCCGTTCCCCAACCTCGACGAGTTGGACCAGCTCCGCAGCCTGCACAGCCTGGGGCGCACACCTCCGAGGGACGCCACCAACCGGATGGACGGTGTCGCGCGCGCCGAGGCGCTGGGCGACCGGCTGTTCCACGACGGTGGCCTGTCACGCTGCGGGACGGTGTCCTGCGCGAGCTGCCACGGCGGCGAGGGCCTCACGGTGTCCACCGCCAAGGCGGAGGGCTGTGACGGGCACATGTCCGAGCGCAACCCGCCCACGCTGCTGAACGTGGCCTACAACCGCTGGTTCATGTGGGACGGACGGGCGGACCGGCTCTGGAGCCAGGCCATCCTGCCCATGCTCAACCCGGTGGAGATGAACGCGGACGCACAGGTGGTGCGGGCGCGCCTCACCGCGGTGGAGACGTACACCACCGAGTACCAGGCCCTCTTCGGCAAGGCGCCAACGGACGAGACGGACCCGGCGCTGCTGGCCAACGTGGGCAAGCTGATGGCGGCCTACCAGCGGACGCTGGTGCGAATCGACGCGCCCTTCGACACGGACGTGCGTCGCTTCATCACGGCGGCGGAGGCCGGCCAGGCGGAGGCGGACCCGGCGTACCTGGGCCTGAAGACGTTCCTGCGCAAGGGCCAGTGCATCGTCTGCCACAAGGGGCCTGCGCTCACCGACGACCTGTTCCACAACATCGGCGTGCGGGACGCGAGCCCGGGCGCGGGCGGACAGTGGAGCGTCCTGGAGCCGCTGCTGGGCTGGGAGTTCAACGCCGCCAGCCTCTACAGCGACGCGCCCACCGGCACCATCGCGGCGCGGCTCCAGACGCTGCGCACCCAGGCGGACCGGGCGACTCAGGAGGGCGCGTTCCGCACGCCGTCGCTGCGCAACGTGGCGCTGACGGCGCCGTACATGCACACCGGGGAGCAGGCCACGCTGGAGGAGGTCGTCGACTTCTACAACGAGGGCGGCGACGCGGCCGGCAGCTTCGTGGGCCAGAAGACCGTCACCATGGTGCCGCTGGACCTCACGAACGAGGAGAAGCGCGCGCTGGTGACGCTGCTCCAGTCGATGACGGGGGCGTCGCACCACTGAGGCGGGGACGGCCACCCTGAGGCACGGGGCGCTTTTCGCACGGGAAATGTCCCAGCTTTCCCAGGGCCCGTGTCCAAGGTGGCGAAGATGCCACCCGGGTTGAGCGCCAAGGAGCTCCAGGACCTGTACGACCGGTATGCCCCTGGCATGTACCGGCGGGCCTTCGCCTTGCTTCAACGCGAGGCGGACGCCTGGGACGCGGTGCAGGAGTCCTGCATCCGCGTCCTCCAGTCCGCCGCCGACTTCCGGCGCGAGGCCCGGCCGATGACGTTCATCTACCGGGTGACGACCAACGTCTGCCTCAACATGCTCCGCGCCCGGGCCCTGCGGGACGTCGCTCCGGAGGATGCCGGGAGCGAAGGCGCCGTGGACGCGCTCGCCGCCACCGAGTGCCGGGACTTCCTGCTGAAGCTGGCGCGCGAACTGGACGAGCGGGCCCTCACGGTGGCGACGCTGCACTACCTGGACGGGATGTCCCAGGAGGAGATTGCCCAGGTCCTCGGGCTCTCGCGGAAGACCATCGTCCGCGACGTCCAGCGCATTGGCGCTCTGGCCCGCGCGTTGGGCGAGCCGAGGGGATTCGAAGAGGTGCTGGATGCGTGAACACCTGTCGGACCTCGTCTTGGACGAGGTGGTCGCGGGCGGCGCGCAGCCGCCACACCTGGAGTCCTGCGCCGCCTGCCGTGAGCGGCTGGCGCGGCTGAAATCACACGCCGAGGAGGTCCGCGCCGGGCCCCACTTCGCCCGCGTCCGGGCTCGCGTCCTGACGGAGCGGGCGGCCCCGCCTCCCAAGCCTGGCGTCCCCTGGCTCGCCCGGTGGCTGCTCGTCCCCGTCCTGGCCACGCTGGCCGGCGTGGTGGTGGTGCGAGGCGCACGGACGGTGGACCCGGGGACCGCGATCGAGAGCCCCCCTTCGTCCCTCCGGGGACGCAGGCGCCGCTGCTGGGCATGCGAATCAAGGGCCCTCCGCAGGTGGAGCTGCTCCGGTTGAAGGGCGGTGAAATCAATCCCCTGCTCCAGGAAGGCGACGAGGTCGCACTCCGGCTGAGGAGTGGGGGCACCGCTACGCGCTGGTCGTTGCCTTGGACAACGGGAAAGAGGTGGAGGCACTGTGGCCCCCCGAAGGACATCAAAGCGGCGAGCTGGTCGCCGCGCAGCCCGCCCCCTTGTTCCAAGTCACCCAAGGAGACTTCGTGGTGCACGCGCTGTACTCGGAGACGCCGCTGCGGCTCGACACCGTCCGGGACTGGTTGAGCACGCTGAAGCCGGAGTGCCGCGCCGCGCCGATGTCGGCCCCGTGTCTGTCGCTCGCCGGCGTCCCACCGGGCGTGGCGCACGCCGCCGTGGCGCTCCAGGTCGAGGCCCGTCCATGACGCTCGCCCTGCTCCTGGCGGCGGTGGTGGCGGCGCAGCCGACGGCGGCGGTCGCTGACGACGGCCCTCGCCGGTTCGCCCTGGCGGTGGGCAACAACCGGGGCTCCAGCGCGGACGCGGTGCTGCGTTACGCGGAGCGCGACGCGCGCACGGTGATGGACGTGTTGTACGAGGTGGGCGGCGTACAGCGGGACGACGCCGTGCTCGTCCTGGGAAATGACGCGGACACAGTGCGCCAGGCGGTGGCCCGCTTCGAGCGCCACCTCCAGACGCAGGCCCGGAAGGGCGACCAGCTCTTCGTCTACGTCTCCAGCCACGCGGACGCGGGCGAGCTACACCTGTCCGGAACGAATCTGCCCCTGCACGAGCTGGTGCGGTTCATCGAGCGCGCGCCCGTGAGCGTCGCGCTGCTGGTGGTGGACTCGTGCCAGCCCGGTGAGGCGGTGCGGCTCAAGGGACTGAAGCCCATTCCCGGCGTCCTGGTGAGCGTGGAGCGGCCCGAGCTGGCGGGGCGGGTCATCATCACCGCCTCCGCGGCGGATGAAGCCGCGCAGGAATCGGACGCGCTCGGGGGCTCCGTCTTCACACACCACCTGGTCGCCGCGCTTCGCGGAGCGGCGGATGTGTCCGGGGATGGCCGCGTCACGCTCGCGGAGGCCTATACCTATTCCTACGCGCGGACAGTGGAGTCCTCGCTGATGTCCCACGCGGGCGCGCAGCACCCCAGCTTCCACTTCGACCTCCAGGGGAAGGGAGACCTGGTCCTCTCCTCCCCGCCCTCGCCACGTCGCTGCTGACGCTCGCCATCGACGAGCCCGGGGATTGGACCGTGTTCACGCTGGCTGGAGAGCCCTTCCTGGGGAACCTGCGCAAGGGCGCGGGCGCGGCCACGCTCGCCCTCCCCGCGGGTGGCTACATCGTCACCACCCGCGGCGAACACTCCGCGATGACGGCGCGCGTGCAGGTGCCCGACGCCGGACGCGCGCAGCTCACGCGGGCCCAGCTCCGGCCCCAACAGCTGGAGGTCAACGCGCTCAAGGGCCAGCAGCCGTCAGCGTTGCGGATTCACGTGGGGCCCAGCGTCGGCAGGCCGCTTGTTGCGTCCTTCGGAGCGATGATGGGTGGCACCGCCGCGCTCCAGTACACGTGGGCGGCGGCCTGGGCGAACGTCATGACCGCGGGCGTGGACGCGCGGCATGGACGGCATCCCTCCGGGAACCTCCGGCAGAACGACCACACGCTGCGGCTGGGCGTGGGCCATGACGCGCGCGTCTGGCGGAGCCTGAGGCTTCATGGCGCGGTAGAGGTGGGCACCACCCTGTCCCAGCAATGGCAGCCCAGCAATGGCGAGAAGGCGCTCGCCCTGCAGCCCACGGTGGGCGCGGTGGGAGGCGCATGGCTGCCCGTACACGGGCCCTTCGGTGTGTCACTGCTCATGAACGCGGGACATACGTGGGTCCGCGAGGAGACGGGCACCGCGTCCGCGCTGTCGCTCGGGGGCAGTCTGGGAATCAGCTTCGCGCGCTGAGTCCCAACTTCGCGGTTTCGCGTGTCCAAGACACGACACGCGAATCCCCATCCAAGAGGCGCCCCATGAATCCCCGCCGCACTCGTGCCCGCTGGGCGCTCCCGCGGCTCTACGTGGCACTGGGAACCACCGCTTGTGACGACCTGAAGTCAGAGCCCGTCCCGCCGCCTCCCACCGGCCAAGAGGAGCCACCTCCCGAGCTGCGCGTCACCGTGCGGACCGAAGGCCCCGAGTACTGTCGGGAAGGACAGTGGACGCTCTCCGTCTCCGTGGAAGGCGGTACGCCGGAGCGCGTGGAGTTCCTCACGAACGCGCAGGAGCCCATGCCCCTGGAGCCGCCGTACCAACACGTCATTGACTGTGCCACGCACGCCGAAGGCCGCTTCTCGTTCGTGGCCCGAGCCGTGGGCGAGGACCGGAACTTCGAGGCGGAGAGCGTCTCCTTGGAGGTGGACCGCACGCCCCCCACCATCGCCGCCCGGCGCCCGCTGCTCAGCCACCCGGCGGTGACGTCGCCGCTGGCGTTCGTCTTCTCCGAGCCGCTGCTGCCGGGCTCACTCCAGGCCGTGCCCACCCAACTGCGCGACCAGGACGGGTTCTCCATCGCCCATCAAGCGGTCCTCAGTGAGGACGGGACGGTCCTGGAGTTGGTGCCGACATCGCCCATCCGCCCGCCCACCACGCTCCATGCGGTGTTGCTCCAACGAACGCTGACCGACCGGGCCGGCAACCCGCTCGATCCGCGACTGTCGGCCGCATCCCTCTCGCATAACGCTACCTATTGGCCCTTCGCCCGCGCCACGGAGCCCCTGGACTCTACGAACTACTCCGTCCTCCCTACGTCGCTCGCGCTGGGAAGCGGCGTTCGCGGAACACTGCCCGTCGTCGGCTTCATCAACAGCGCATCCGAGACGGCGGAACCGGCTGTCGCACGGTGGGATGGTCATGCATGGGAGCAGCTCCCTCCACTCCGGGCGGAGGATGCTCGCTCCCGGCTCCCCTTCGGCTTCCAGATTGCCGCCGCGGGGGAGACCCTCATCGCCATCTGGCGCGAAGAGGTTGAAGAAACCGGGTTCGACCAGATTCACGTGGTGCGCTACGACGGAACGGCCTGGCAACGCCTGGGGGCGCCCTACGACACACGATCCGAGTACACCCAGTTCAAGCTGGCATTGGGCTGGTCGGGACGTCCCGTCATCGCGCTGGAACGGATGATCGACCTGGTCGAAACCGAAGTGCGCGTCATCGAGTGGAGCGGCACGGAATGGATGCAACTGGGAGAGCCGCTCAGCGCAAACCCGGCTCCTCGCACCTCTTCGTGGCGGGCAGCCATCGCCGCTGACAGGGAGGTCTTCGTGAGCTGGTTGGAGACCTCCGCTGCGACTGGCGCCCTCCACCTTCATGTCAGCACGTTCGCGAACGGAACATGGTTCCCCGTGGGTTCGTCCATCCCCATCCCGGAGGACACCTCCGTGGATCGCGTCGAGATTGCGATGCAGCCCAATGGTCGCGTCGCCCTTACATGGAGCGAGATCAACCCCACGACCTATGTCAGCACCATCCGATTCTCATCCGCGGGGGTGCGCTCCTGGCCATACGGATGGTCCACGCCCGACTCCATCGAAGTCCTGAACCAGACCAGCACGCATGAATCGCTCAGGCTCGCCGTGGACCGCGACAACGAGCCGTGGGTGGCCTGGACTGAGTACGCGTATCCCCTGGACAACAAGACCTATTACCGCAGGCGCCGCGCCGGAGTCTGGGAACCCAAGCAACTCATTTCAGGGGAGACCTTGAATTCGTTCATCCTCGACGAAAATGCGTTCCCCTGGGTCCTGTCGAACGGCACCGTCGTGCGCCCCCAATAGGGCTTGACGCGGGCGGCCTCGCGGGGAGGCCGCTCGCCATGCCTCACGGGCCCCGCGCTCAGCGCACGAGGTGGAAGTCCGTCTGACGCTTCCAGGCCCAGTGCACGCGGCCCTCGGCGTCGATGGTGATGTCCTCCTCCTGTGCCGAGCGCACCCGCTGGCCGTTCCACTCCGGCACTGCGGACGTGGCCTGGAGCTCGATGGAGTACCACTGGTTCGCAATCACCTTGTGGTCTCCATTGCCGGGCACGCCCTCCTGCCGGTCCCACAGGCCCACCATGGGGCCGGCGCCGTGGCCGTGCAGGCCAATGGGGTGTGAGTACACGGTGCCGTCGATACCCTCGGCGCGCATGCGCTCGAGGGAGAAGCGGAGGATGTCGTTGCCCGTGCGGCCGGGGCGCAGCTCCTCGAAGACGATGTCCTGCAGCCGGTTGGACGTCTTCAGCGCGGCCTTCAGCCCTTCGGGGACGTCCGTCTCGCCCTCGCGCAGCACGTAGCCCATGTGCTGGGTGTCCGTGTTGAGGCCCAGCGCGGTGACGCCGTAGTCGCAGTGCAGCACGTCGCCGCGCTGGATGACCGGGTCGTCCCCCAGCTCCTTCTCCGTGACGCCCTGACGCTGGAGGTCCACCGACGGCTGGAACCACGTCTCCAGGCCCAGGTCCGCCAGGCGCTGCCGCATCCACCACTCCACGTCGCGGGTGGTGGTGACGCCCGGGGTGATGACCTGGTTGGAGAAGGCCGTCTCGATGATGTTCCACGCGAGCTTCGTCTGCTCCTCGTAGAAGCGGGCCTCGTCCGCGCTGCGCCAGGCGATGAAGTCCACCGCCAGCCCGTCCACCGACGTGAAGCGCTTTACCCAGTCCGGCCCGAGCGCCTCCGCCATGCCCTCGTACTCGCCATGGCTGAGGCCGTCCGCGAAGGCGAAGGTGCGCGACACGTTGAGGGCGATACGCTTGGGCTGCCGCTCCTCCAGCACCTGCTTGAGCACCTGCCACTGCTCGGGCCCCACAGCTCGGCTTCGCGGCTCACACCACCGCCGTCCACCTGCCGCTGCGCGCGGCGCGGCGTGTAGAGGCCTCCCTGCGAACCACCGCCCAGCGCGAGCCGCTCCACGCCCTGCTCCGGGCCACGGTCGAAGAACACGTAGATGGTCCGGCGGCGCGCGGCGAACGACGTGGGCGACACGAGCGCCTTGAAGACGGGGTCCTCGTTGTACTCGCGCATGGGGATGACCCACATGTCCACGCCGTACTGGCGCATGAGCTGGGGCAGGGCCTTCTCCACGCGCTCGGCCAGCCACGCCTGCTGGCGCTTCGCCTGCTCACGCAGGGGGCCGAAGGGACGCTCGGGTGCCGGGGACTTCGCTTCAGCCGTGGTGGCGGCCGGGGCCTGCGCTGATGGAGCAACGGTGGCGCAGGAAGTGGAGAGCAGCAGCGGGGCAAGCAACAGGGTCCGGGTGCGCATGGCCGAGCAGTCTGTCACGCAAGGCAACGCGGCGCGCGTGGACTTCGCGCGTCATCCCACTCACGGCCCCCGCGAGGCCGGAGACTCCGGAACGCGAGGAGCAGCCATCAATTCGCCAGCGTCAGGGCACGCCCGCACAGGCCGCGTCATCCACGCCGCACGCCGCGAGAAGCCGGGCTTCGTCGGGCGCTTGCTGACAACCACTCGCGGTAGCCGCGTCGAGTTCATCGATGCGCACGCGCATGCACTGCACACAGCCCGCCTTGGCGCCGGTGTCGCTTCGTGACAGGTCCGGCTCCACCGCCGCGTAGGCGGCGATGACATCCGCCTCACACTGCTCGCGTGACACCGTCAGGGTTCCGCACTGTTCCGCATGCGCGCAGGCGGATGCCGCCACGCGCTCCGACCAGCCCGCGTACGAGAGCTGCGGCAGTTCGGCGCCTCCACACGCAACGAGCCACGTGCACACCACCAGCGACGCCTTCCTCTCATTCATGGCCGCATCTCACCCGGCTCCGGCGCGCGAGTCACCCACCCCGTTCGACTTCCGCCTGCTCGCTCGCCGCGAAGGCCGGGCCTGCCGCTTCCGACACAGCCCGTCCCAACCGGGGCCCTGTCACATCCGGCGTCGCGGTACGCGTGCCCATTCGCAGTGAGGCCCGCGGGACTCACACATTGGCTCCGACCGATAGAGTCGCACTCCGCCCCCATTCGGAGTGATGCCCGCGCCCGACACGCGCCGGCTCCAACCGCGCGAGCATCACCCCGCCCACTCACAGCGGGGCCAGCGAGCCACTCATCACTCGCCCCGGCCGGCCGAGGACAGCTCCACCACGGGCTCGACACCGTGAGCCTCAAGCGCCGCACACGGCGTCACCTCACAGGCGCCCGGCACATAGCGCTCGCTCTCGGAGAGCATGCCCATGGCCTCGTTGCCACCGCCCATCACCAGCACCGCGCCATCACCCAGCGCCAGTGCGCCCAGCTTCTCGCGCGGCTCATCCAGCGCGGGCGCGGAGGTCCACGTGTCCGTCTTCAGGTCGAAGCGCTCCACCGACGCGAGCGCCCCCGTCGTGTAGTGCTCGCCGCCCATCATCAACACCGAGCCATCCGGCAACACCACCGTGGCATGGTGCTCACGCGGCACCTGGGGCGCGCCCACCAGCGTCCACGCTCCCGTCTCCGGCGAATACACCTCCGCCGTGGCCGCGCGCGCGCCGTGGTCCCACCCACCACCAGCACCCGGCCATCCGGCAGCAACGTCATGGAGTGCGCCAGCCGGTGCGTGCCCGCCGCGCCACCCACGGGCCCCGCCTTCTCCCAGAGCCCCGTCACCGGGTCATACAGCTCCGCCTGCAAGCCACTCACGAACAGGGCCTTGCCGTTGGCCAGCACCACCGCCGTCTGAGCCCCGCCTCGCGGGAAGCCCGAGGCCGACGCGGCGCTCCAAGTCCCCGTCTCCGGATTGAACAGCTCCGCCGAGCGCAGCGGCCTCTGGTCGATGTCCGTCCCACCCGCCACCAGCACGCGCCCATCCGGCAGCAGCACCGCCGCCGGGTCATTCCGCCGCTCGGCCATGGGGCGCACGTCCGTCCACGTCCCCGTGGCTGGCGAATACACCTCCGCCTCCGCCAGCGCGCCCATCGCCACGCCGTTGGAGCCGCCCGTCACCAGCACACGGCCGTCCGCCAGCCGCACCGCGGCGTGATTGCGCCGGCGCGTGCGCAGGGCGCCCGTCTCATGCCACCGGCCTGTCTCCGGTTCGAAGACCTCGCAGCTCCCCAACGTGCGGTTCCCATCGTGCCCGCCCGAGGCCAGCACGCGCCCTTCCTCCAGCACCACGAAGGGCAGGAGCTTGCGTGGCGTGGACAGGGACAGCCCCTGCCCCACCGCCCCCGTTCCACCGTCCTCCGCGCGAGGCCCCGCGCTGCAAGCGAACGTAAAAGTGAAGAAAATGACCGTGACGCATGATGCCGAAAACCGTTGCATGACCCACCTGGAATGCCCGTCGAAGCGGTCACGTTTAGCCTGACCGTCTGACATTCCAGGGCTGCCCAACCTGAGTGATTCCCAACGCTTACCCGCGACTCAGGGCCTGTCCGATACGCGCTTCAGAGCGGGCCGGAGCGGGCATGCAACGCCATGCGTCACTCGCTCTCTCATGAATCAAGAATCGACGTCGATGTTCACGGGCTCGCGCTCCAGTCCGTTGGAGTGGCGGGGTGGGAGCGCGCCGCCATCGTCATCCACTTCCAGCGTGAGGAGGGGGTGGTCCGCGTGGACGAGGTAGACGTCCTCGCCACTGATGAAGTCCACGTCGGAGAACTCCACCAGGTAGTCGCGACGGGGAATGGGCAGAAGCCCCTGCTCCAGTTCGAAGTGCGTGTCCCCGATGCCCGTCACACGCCCGATGACCTGACCTGTCGCCGTCCGCACCGTCATGCCTTCGTGCACATCGTCCGTCCGAATCATCCCGGCCTCCTCGCGCGCAAGTGCCCGGCCTTCACGGGCCGCCCAGACAACAGTGCGAGCGGGCAGCACGGGGCGCATCTGCCACGAGACACGCGCTGGAGCGCTCGCGCATCAGGTCAGCCACCAGACCGCCGCACGAGCGAGAAGGGGCCCGGACTCAAGTCCCGCCAGAAGGGTGCGCGGCGCCAGGCCGCCAGCCCCGGGCTGTTCCGGCCAGGCGATGAAGCGGCATCCGCCCACGCGTGCCTAACGTTCCAGCCAGGAGGTGCATCATGCTGCTGGAACTGTCCGCCGTGGAGGCGCGCGAGATGAAGCAGGCGCTGGACATGGCGCTGCGCGGGCTCCTGGAAGAGATGGCTCATGCGGACCCGGGCGCCCTTCGCGACCTGCTGCGTGAGCGATACGAACGACTGGACCAACTCAACCGGCGGCTCGACATGACGCTGGAGGGCGACCAGGTCTACGCGTGACGCAAGCCGTCGCGGGCTGAAGCCTCTCAGCAACAGGAAGACAGGCTAAGCTGGCCAGATGCGCATTCATTCTCTCGCCATCGCCCTGGCCATCCCAGCCGCCCTGTCATGCACGGCGATTGGCGCCGAGCCGACCTACCCGACGCCCCACGAGGTCTTCTTCCGCCACCCGGACCGGGTGCAGATATTCCTCGCGGACCATCCCAGCTCATGGGGCGGCGACAGGTCCACCTGGCCCAAGGACATCGCGGAGGAGGACCTTCCGCACAGCGGCTCCAAGTACGTGCTTCCCCGGGAAGGCCCCGAGCTGACCTCCGAGCAACGCAAGAGGCTGGCGGCCACCTACCTGCCCCCCAGCGCGCCCAATCCCTTCCCGCCGAAGAAGTGCATGTTCAATCCGGACATCGCCCTGCGCTACTGGCGTGGCAAGACGTATAGGGACATCGTGGTCTGCCTCGGCTGCATCAAGTTCGACTTCGTCGATGCGGACGGCAAGTTGCTCCCCAATGAGCACTCCGGCTACCTGGAGGACTACATGTTCCTGCACCAACTGGCCAAGGGGGCGTTCCCCGACCAGGACTTGAGTCACGGCCACTTCGGCAGGTAGGCACCGGGCCGCTCACAGGGCCCGGCCCGACTTCGCATCGAAGCGGCGCAGCTTGGACGCGTCATACCGCAGCCACACCGGAGCGCCCGTGGGCACACGGAAGTCTCCGGCGGCGCGCGCGACCATGCGCTCGCCCGCCACGTCCACCGTCACCCAGCTCTCCGCGCCCATGGGCTCCACCAGGTACACGCGGCCCTCCAGCGCCCCGGGTGGCGGCGCGTCCTGCCCCAACTCCAGGTGCTCGGGACGAAGCCCCAGCACCACGTCCGCGTCCGGCAGTCCCAGCGTCCGGGGCTTCACCAGGTTGATGCGCGGCGCGCCGAAGAAGCCCGCCACGAACAGGTTCGCCGGCGCGTCGTACAGCTCGCGCGGCGGGGCCACCTGCTGCACCTCGCCCTGGTTCATCACCACCACGCGGTCCGACAGCGTCATCGCCTCCGCCTGGTCATGGGTGACGTAGACGAAGGTGGCCTTGAGCTGTTCGTGCAGCTTCTTGATTTCGCCGCGCATCTGCGTGCGCAGCGCCGCGTCCAGGTTGGACAGCGGCTCGTCGAAGAGGAACACCTTGGGGCGCCGCACCAGGGCACGCCCCAGCGCCACGCGCTGCCGCTGGCCACCGGACAGCTCCTTCGGCTTGCGCGACAGCAGCCCCTCCAGCCCCAGCAGCGCCGCCACCTCGCGCACGCGCGCGTCGATGTCCGCCTTCGCCATCCCCGCCACCTTCAACGGGAAGGCGAGGTTCCTGCCTACATCCAGGTGCGGATAGAGCGCGTAGCTCTGGAACACCATGGCGATGTCCCGCTCCCGCGGCGACATGCCATTCACCACCGCGCCGTCGATGCGCAGCGTGCCGCCGGACATCTCCTCCAGCCCGGCGATGAGGTTCAACGTCGTGGACTTGCCGCAGCCCGACGGGCCCACCAGGGAGATGAACTCGCCGTCCGCGATGTCCAGGCTCACGCCCTTCACCGCGGCCACGCCGCCCCGGTACACCTTGCGCACGTCCTCCAGGGACACCGTCGCCAAACGCGTTGCCTCCCGGGCGCCCGGAGTCCGGACGCCCCATGTGTCACGCCGTCACACCCACGGCGCCTCGAAGCATCGCGCCCTCCGCCCCCAGGGCAAGCCCCGTGGCGAGGGGCCGCCCCGCCTCTGACCGCCATTCCACACCGGGACGGGGGCCGGGCGGCCGGGCGCCCCCGCCTTCCGCTTCTTGGAGGCGGAAGGCGGCGGCCGCGCACTATGTTCGCGCGGCCATGAACCCCTCGAGCCCCACGCCCACCCGCAAGCTGGCCATTGAAGTGCGGGACCTTCATAAGTCCTTCGGCGACCAGCAGGCGCTGCGCGGGGTGAGCCTGGAGGTGCCGGAGGGCACCACCTGCGTGCTGATGGGCGTGTCCGGCTCCGGCAAGACGGTGCTGATGAAGCACATCATGGGCCTGTTGCGGCCGGACCGGGGCACCGTGCAGGTGGAGGGCGAGGACATCGCGAAGATGAACGAGGCCTCGCTCGACCAGATGCGCCGCAAGCAGGGCATCCTCTTCCAGGCCAACGCCCTCTTCGACTCGCTCACCGTGTTCGACAACGTGGCCTTCCCGCTGCGCGAGCGCACCCGCATGCCCGCGGCGGAAATCACCGAGACGGTGAACAAGACGCTGGAGCGCGTGGGCCTGTCACACGCGATGCAGCGCTTCCCCGGCGAGCTGTCCGGCGGCATGCAGAAGCGCGTGGGCTTCGCGCGCGCCACCATCCTCCAGCCGAAGATTCTCCTCTACGACGACCCCACCGCCGGCCTGGACCCGCTCACCACCGCGGCGGTGAATGAAATCATCACCACCGGCAAGCAGCAGCTCGGCGCCACCTCGCTGGTGATTACGCCGGACGTAGCCTCCGCCTTCGGCATGGCGGACCACCTGGCCCTGATGCACGAAGGCCGCATCGTGGAGTACGGCCCGCCCGACGCATTCCGAGAGTCCCAACACCCCGCCGTGAAGGCCTTCCTCCGCAACTGGCTCCAGCGCCGCGCCCAGAGCAAGCGCGCCGCCCAGGCCTGAGCAGGCGGAACGTACGTTGCAACCAGTCCGGGCCGCCGCGCGAGTGCGGCCGACGACCACGATGCTCCCTCCATCTCCATCCCTCCACGCGGCAGCACGAACACGGCGCGGCCGGTGGGCCACCCTCGCCGCGCTCCTGGCGTCCTGCGCGCCCGCGCGGCCGCCGGAGCCCCCACAGGTGGTGCTCTGGGCCTGGGAGCGGCCGGAAGACCTCCGCTTCCTCACACAGGCGGGGCACCCGGTCAGCGTGGCCTTCCTCCTGGCCACGCTCTCGCTCACGGACGCGGAGGTGCTCGAGCCCCCCCGCCGACAGCCGCTCCACGTCCCACCCGGGACGCCCCTGAAGGCCACGGTGCGGATGGAAGCCCAGCCGGGCGCGTCGCTTGCGCGTTATTCGCCCGAGCGTCTGCACGCGCTGGCGGACCGGCTCGCCACGCTCGCGCGCCGTCCGGAGCTGACGGCGCTCCAGCTCGACTTCGACGCCCGCGCGTCCGAATACGACGCCTACGTCGCGATGCTCCAGGCGCTCCGTCAGAAGCTGCCTCCATCGGTCTCGCTGTCCATCACCGGCCTCGCCTCGTGGTGCACGCCCGGAAGCTGGCTGACGCGCGCGCCCGTGGACGAGGTGGTGCCCCAGCTCTTCCGCATGGGCCCGGAGGCCCCCACGTGGCGTGCCCGCTTCGCGCGCGGACTGCCCGCGCCATGCCGGGGCAGCGTGGGGCTGGCGCTCGATGAGTGGCAGGCCGTGCCCCCTGGCGTCTCCACCCTCTATGTCTTCAACCCCCACCCCTGGACGCCCGAGGCCTTCAGTCGCGTGGTCGCGGAGCACCATCCATGAAGAAGCTGCTCGTCACCGTCACCAGCAGTCTGACGTTCCTGTTCGCACCCACCGAGGCCCAGGCCTGCGGCCCCGGCTACTACGCGCCCCAGTTCGTCACCCGCACCCACCCCGACTGGCCTGTCTCCACCTTCGCGGCCGGGCGATTGGGCGTGGTGCGCGACTCGCTGCGCCCCGCCTACCTCGCCTTCGCGTACCGGACGATGATGGGCATCCCCACCACGCCCGAGGAGCAACAGCCCCTGGTGACGCGATGGGAGCGAATGCACGGGCTGCTGGACGCCCACACGCTGGAACCTGAACTCCAGCGCTGGCAGGCGGCACGGAAGCGGGCCGTGCCCAAGCTCCCGGAGGCTTCGCCCCAGATTGTCCGGGAGAAGAACTACGCGCAGAGCCCCCGCATCCAGAGCGATGCGCTCCTGCGCGCCGCGGACACCGCCACCGCGTTGGCCAAGACGTGGAAGAAACACCCCGCGCTGGTGGAGGAGTGGGTGCGCAACCAGGACACCGTCTTCGGCCCCTGCGCCATCCTGCCGGAGCCGGACCCCAAGCTGGATGAAGGCGTGAGCGCCGAGCACCAGGCCCGCCGCCGGGCCGAGCGCGCCTACCAGGATGCGGCCTCTCGCTTCTACTGCGACGACCATCCCGGGGCCCTCGCCGCGTTCCAGCAAATCGCCGAGTCGAAGGACTCGCCCTACCGGGCCCTGGCCGCGTACCTCGTGGCGCGCACCCACGTCCGGCAGGCGCTGCTGGAGAAGAAAGGCGAATACCCTTTCGAGTCGAAAGACGACGCGGTCTTCCTCGCGCGGCTGGCCGAAGCGGACCGCGTCATTGACGGCGTGCTCGCCGACCCGGAGCTGCGCGGCGTCCATGCCCCCGCGAGAGGCCTGCGGAGCCTGGTGCGCTACCGGCTGAAGCGGGAGACCTGGCACTGCGAGCTGATGTCGAACGTGCTCGAGCCAGGGACGGGTTCCGCTCTCGCAGCGGAGCTCGGCGACCTGGACCTGCTGTCGCGCGAGGAGCACCCCTGCAAGGAGCTCCCCGCACCCGCCGAGGCGCTCCAGACGTGGCTTCAGACGATGCAGCACACGCAATACAGCGCGAATCCCGAGGCGACCCGCCTCGAGCAGTACAACACCGCCGTGGCCCGCTGGAAGAAGACGGGCCACCTCCCGTGGCTCGTCGCCGCGCTGCTCAAGGCGGCGCCGGACGCATTGGAACTCCCGGAGCTGCTCGCCGCCTCCGCGAAGGTGCCACCCGCCGCTCCGGCAGGCGTGACGCTGGCGTACCACGCCGCGCGGCTCCTGCATGCCCGGGCGAGGTCGAGGCGCGCGCGCGCGGCTGGACTCGGTGCCCGCCGAGCTGACCCGGGACCTCCCGTCCTCGGACAACCTGCTGCGCGAGGAGCGGCTCGCGCTGGCCCGCACCGTCGACGAGGCGATGCGGAACGCCCTCAGCACCGTCGCCGACTATGAATCCAGCGACGGCCTCGCCGGCCCCTACACCACGGCGCTGGCCGACCGGCCCCGGATGCTCAGCCCGCGTACCGTGGCCTTGCTGGAGCCGCGGCTCACAGCGAAGCGCATGGGCGAAATCGCGGCGGGAGACACCCTGCCGCCGCCCCTCCGGCGCCAGCTCATGTGGACCGCCTTCGCGCGCGCCACCGTCGCGGGGGACGACGCGACGATTCAGGCCGTGGCGAAGCGCCTGGCGGAGACGGAACCCAAGGCGAAGGCGGAGCTGCTGGCGCTCGCCGGCAAGCCCACGCCCGAGGAGCGTCAGTTCGAGGCCCAGTTGCTCCTCATGGGACTGCCCGCGGTCTCCGCGCGGCTCGAGCCAGGCGAGGACCGGCTGGCGAACGTCCACCCGAACCTCAACCTCACCATGGACATGTCCTACCAGCGCAACTGGTGGTGCGGCCCGAAGCCGGACGGGAGCGTGCCCTCCGCGCACTTCGAGGACACGCCTGACGCAGCCCAGGAGTGGAAGGCCCTCCAGGACGCGGGAAACTCGGTGCCCTACTTCGCCCGCGTCGCCATGGCCTGGGCCCAGGCGCACCCGGAGGACCCGCGCTCGCCCATCGCCTTGTTCCGCGCGGTCCGCGCCAGCAAGCGCGGCTGCAGCCAGTCCACGCGCGAGGCACGGGATGCCTTCCGCTACCTTCACAAACACTACGGCAAGACGAGCTGGGCGAAGCGGACGCCCTATGTGTATTGACGGCGCGCCCCACGGACCTGGTGTAGCCTGCCGCCCCAAAGGGGAGCAGGACAGCCAATGCCATCTCAGAGCAGCAGCAAGACTTTTCGCACGGTGACAGTGGTTCTCGCGGCGCTCGCACTCGGCTTCGTGGTGGTGACGTCGGCCCGGACCTGCTCCGGGAAACAGCAGCCAAAGCCCTTCATCGGCGGCACCAAGGTCGGCACGCTGTTCGGCGCGGACGCGGACGCGCTCGCGGGGACTCCCACCGAGGCCGCGCCGCCCGCGCCGTAAGGCGCCTGCCTACTGGCAGCAGGAGTACGTCACGCTGACGGTGCCCTCGAACCCATCATCCCTGTTGGGGCCCACCGGGGTGCAGAGGCCGTTCGTCCACACCACATTGCAGGTCCCCGCCGGACAGTCGTAGGCCATGTTCAGCGCCAGGGTGCTCCGGGCGACCTGCCGGGCCTCGGGGCAGGTATAGCCAAACCCCGTCTGCTCATCGCTGTAGCGAGTGCTGCCACAGGACGAGCACGTGAGCTGGGATTCGGAAGACACCAGCGCTTCCGTGGGCGGCGCTTCGACTCCGCCACACGCGGCCATTGCCAGGACAACGACAGACACCACACTCCGCATCAAATGGGTCATGGCGGGAACGCTAGGATTCCGCGCCCACCTGCGGCAACTCGCTACACCGCTTTCGAGGCCCTCGCGTCCGTCTGGGCATCCAGGAATGTTCCCAGGGTGGCATTGACGAGCGCGGGCTCCTCCACGGTGGAAGAGTGCCCGCCGCGAGGCAGCGTCACCAAGCGTGAGCCGGGGATGAGCCGGTTCAGGCGCTCCGCCTTGGCGGGGACGGTGGCGGTGTCCTCGGCGCCCACGACGATGAGCGTGGGCACGCGAATGTGAGGGATTTCGTGGGCCACGCCGCGCCGCTCGATGACGCCATTCACGGCGCGCCAGATGTCGCGGCGGTTGTCCATGAGGCGCGTGCGCCAGCGGCTGCGCTCCTCGGCCCGGTTGGGGTCGGTCATGAAGCTGCGGCCGAACATGATGCGCATCACCGGGTCCGCCACCGGGCGCAGGCCCGCCAGACGCGCGGTGAGGTTGAGCAGCGTGTAGCGCGGCACGTTGTGCAGAGGCTCCGGGTCCGCGGACGTCTCCATGAGCACCAGCGAGCGCAGCAGGTCCGGCCGCCGCGCGGCGATGCGCATCCCGACGAAGCCGCCCATGGACAGGCCCACGAAGTGGCAGGGCCCCACGCCCAGCCGCTCGATGAGCGCCACGGCGTCCAGGTACACCGTCTCCATGTCGATGCAGCGCGCCGGGGGCACGAGGCTCTGGCCCTGGCCCCGGTGGTCATAGGCGATGCAGCGGTAGCGTCCGCTCAGCGCCTCCACCTGCGGGTCGAACAGGCGGCAGCTCCACAGCAGCCCGTGACTGAAGACGATGGGCACACCCGTGCCGCCCGAGTCCTCGAAGTACAGCTCCGTTCTGTTGACGGTCAGCATCGGCATGCGTGGCCACCTCCCCGGAGGCGAGGATAGGCGAGCATGGCGCGGAGGCTGTCACGTCACTTCGCCGAGCCGTTGTCCGGATGACGTCCCGCTGCCCCGGGGAGCGAGGCGACTGGCTACCAGAGGCCCTTTGATTGAAGCAGCTCGCCCACGCGGCGGGGCTCGGCGCGCCAGGCGGTGAAGAAGTCCCCGGCGGCGTCGGGCGACAGGTTCTCCCAGACGAGCTGGCCGGTGTCCTCCTCGCGGCGGCAGCGCACGAAGGTGGAACGGACCTGCTCGGGCGAGTCGAAGCTGAGGCTGTCGAGCAGCTCCGGGCTCTGGCTGGTGAGCAGCGCCTGCCGGGGTTCGAGCTGGTCGACGATGGCGCGCACCTGCCGGGGGTGGAAGGCGTGGGCCACCTCGTCCGCGATGACGACGGCGCGGGCGTGGGCCAGGTAGTGAAGGAAGGCCACCAGGCGCTTCTGGCCGTAGCCGAGCTGCCGGGCGGAGATGCGCTGGCCCGCGGCGGTGACGAAGCAGAGGTCCAGGTGGCCCAGCGTCAACGTCTCGTACTTGCCCTGGGGCTGCGTCTCCAGCGGGGACAGGAGCGCCTCGGCGGACGCGAAGCCCAGGAGCCGGGCCGCGTCGCGGAGGAAGGGGACGTTCTCCGATGCCAGCACGTAGCGGGTGGCGCCCCACTGCGCGGCGGCGACCTTGCGAAGGCCGTCGAGCAGGTCCTCCGACGCCACCCCAGTGCCCGTGGCGAGCACGCCCTCGGCGCGCCGGGACAGGCGCAGCTCGGCCTGCCAGAGCTGATCGAAGTGGGCGAGCCCTTCATCGAAGCGGCGGAGGTCGGCCTGCGCGGAGACCTCTCGCGCCATGGCGAGCATCGGCTCGACGGCGGCGGTGCCCTCGCCCGTCTTCTCCACCCAGGCGATGCCGCCCGTCATGAGGACGAGCCAGAGCCGGCCACCGACTTCAGGGGCGATGCGCTCATGCACGACGTCGGTGGTGTCGTCCTCGCGGGAGACGCGGAGCTGCTGGCCCTCGCGATGGATGACCAGCGGCCACGCCATGTCGCGCGGGGCCACGGTGATGTCCATGGACAGGCCACCGGTGCCCTCGCCCATGGGCTCGTTGCGCACGTGCACGGTGATGCGGCCGGTGTCCGCGGTCAGTGCATACTCAAGGTCGAAGGCTTCGTGCCGCAGCGGCGTGAAGTCCGAGCTGACCACGGCGGCGGCGAGGTCCAGCAGCGTGGACTTCCCCGTGCCGTTCTCTCCGAGCAGCACGTTGAGGGACGGGCTGAAGAGCAACCGCGTCCCGGGCTTCACGGAGCGGAACTGGCGGACCTGGAGCCACTGGAGCTTGAGCATCAGCCGGGAGACTGGCTCCCAGGACGCTTCAGCGTCAACTCACGCCGCAGGGCGGCACGGCGCCCCGGGGCTCCCAGATGGGCCGGCGCTTGTCCAGCCACGCGAATACCTTGTTGGACCAGAAGCTGGCCATCGTCAGCGTCACACGCTCGCCCGTGTCGACATGGACGATGTCCCACTGGTCCGCGTCATTCCGCCTGCCGGTGTCGAAGCCCAGCCGATGCTGGCCATCCACGGTGGCGAAATGCATGAAGCACCCCACATGCGTCCATTCCGCACAGGGCAGGATGCTCAGCGCGGGCTCCCGCACGATGAGCCCGTCATGCGCGCGCAAGAAGAGCTCGACCTGGAAGGGAAGTGGTCCGCCCAGCCGCTCCGAGAGCGCCTGGAGTGCCTCGGATGAAGCGGGCGGCTGGAAGACCACCGCCAGCCCGCGGGAGGCGCTCCGCTTGTCGAGGGCCCGTCGAAACTCCTCCACTCTCATGCTGACTCCATGGCCACCGAGGAAGGACGCAAGGGTGCACCATCCATGATGGTTCCGTGATGCAGTGGCCGGGGGCACCATGTCTAGCTCCCCGCATATGACAACACCTGGCGCGAACCGGCTGCTGTGCGTGCTCACCCTGATGGCGGCAAGCCTGGGCCTCACGGGCTGCTTCAATCGCATCCGCTGCGGCCCCAATGACTGTGAGAAGGGCACCGCCTGCTGCAACAGCGGCTGCGGCATCTGCACCGGCCCCGGTGAAGCGTGCATCCTCCCGTTCTGCGAATGGGGCCAAACCACACAGATGACAGCGGAGGACGGTCCGGCCACCGACCTCTACGACCACGCGGGCGGACGGCTTGCCTATTCGAGCCTGACCCTCACCGGCGATGACGTCCCCTCGGTCACCTACAGCGGGCCCTCGGCGCGCCTCAACGTCCAGCACTATGCGTGGCCCACCATCGCCGCGCGGGCGCACCTGGGCGGCTCCACGCTCTCCCACGTCGAGGGCCTGGACCTCCCGAAGTCCGAGCGGCGCACCTGGTCCGCGGGCGCGGGTGTTTCGAAGGGACTGTCCTTCCTGGCCCCCTACGTCGACATCCTCGCCGGCCTCGACGGCGAATACGTCAACGGGAGGGGCTTCGCGGGCGTGCTGACACCAGCGCCGCTTTCGGCCGGTGGCAGGACCACCCTCGCTCCCAGCCTCGTCGTCCAGTACGCCCCCTCGCCAAGGCCCTTCAAGCCCCAACTCACCGCCCATGTCCGCTACCTCCAGCTCTTCGCGCGGGGCCCTGGTGACGTGGGCCTCCTCGACCTGGGCGCGGGCGCGAGCATCCTGTGGGAGGACGCCCCGATGTTCAGCAGCCCCGTCCTCGACCTGGGGCTGGGCCTCAACTACCGGTTGGCCAATGAGCTGACCTCCGGCGCGTTCCGCACGCACGAGCTGGGCGGGGGCCTGTGGGTGACACATCGAAAGCTCCGGGCCGGCATCGAGACACGCGTGGGCTACGCCCGGCTCACTCCAGGCACGGATGCGCGCACCCTCACGGGGCTGCTCCGCTTCGACTACTACTGGGACGCGGAGCTCTGAAGCCGCTGTTGGGGCCCGCGCAGTCGCATCGCCCTGGAGGCCACACATGACAGCGGCCCGGCCCCACGGGCTGACGCTCCTGCCCGTCTTCAGGCACTGACACGCAGCACCGTCCCTTTTTCTGTCCACCAGACGCAGGGCAGCCCTGGCGGCCGTAGTGCCAGGGCAACGCGCTTCCTACCTGTGCGCGCGCTCCCATGAATGCCCTGCTGCTCGCAGCCCTGTTGTCCCACTCCAGCCGCCTGCTGGCCCAGGCGGGCCCCGGCACCGACGCGGGCGTGGAGCCCCGCGCGCCCGCGCTCTCCCAGGAGACACCCCAGCCGCCACGGTTCCCCGTCTCCGACCCGCTGCTGGAGCCCGTTCCTCCGGCCGCCATGCAGGTGGCGTCCTGGGACGACGCGCTCCACCTGCTGCGTCAACGCTCCACCACCCTGTACACCGCATTGGCCCAGGTGGAGGCGGCGGCGGGCGTCCAGCGCATCGCCCTGGCCGCGCTGCTGCCCACGCTCACTGGCACCGTCTCCGTCCAGTACAACGTGCTCAATCCGGACGCGACGCCGCTCCTCGGAGGCGGCGGCGGGGGCGGCGGCGTGGGAGGTGGGATTGGCGGAGGCATTGGAGGCGATGTCGGAGGCGCCCAGTCCCCGGCCCTCACCCGGCCCCCCTTCCTGGGCCTGCTGAACGCCACCCAGCCCCTGTTCAGCCTCCCCGCCATCATCGCGCTGGGCACCGCGCGCGAGGCCCGGCGCACCGCCACCCTGTCGCTGGCGGAGACGCGCGACAGCTCACCAGCGCGATGGCCCAGTCGCTGGTGCTCGTCTCCGCGCAGGAGCGGCTGGCGGAGGTCAACCGCGTCAACCTGCGCACCGCCCTGGAGCGGCAGGCCCTCACCGAGCGTCGCTTCGAGCTGGGCGCGGGCACCCGGCTGGACGTGGTGCGTGTACAGCAGGACACGGAGACGGCGCGCAACCTCGTCGTCCTGGGGGACGAAAACCTGCGCAAGGCCCGCGAGACACTGGGGCTGGTGCTGGGCATTCCCCAGGGCGTGGGCCTGGCCCGGGGCGTCCAACTGGAGGCCGTGCTCCAGCACGCGCAGCGGGACTGCCAGCGGCTGGAGTCGCTCGACCGGCGCTCGGACATCGCGGTGGCGCGCTCGCGGCGCACGCTGGCCGAACGGCAGGTGTCGGAGGTGAAGGCGCTGTATGCCCCGACGCTCGCGTTGACGAGCACCACCCTGGCCCTCACCGTGGAGGACGGCTTCGTCACGGTGCCGGTGTGGAACATCGGCGCCAGCCTGGTGCTGCCCTTCTGGGACGGCGGCGCGCGCGAGGGCCAGTTGCGGCAGACGCGCGCGAACGTGGAGGTGGCGAAGCAGGGCCTCCTGGAGCTGGAGCGCACGGCCTCGGTGGAGGTGCTCCAGGCCCGGCGCGCCGTGGAGGTGGCGGCCGCGGCCACGCGCATCGCGGGCCGAGCCCGCGCCCTGGCAGAAGAGAACGACCGCCTCACCCGGCGCAGCTTCGAGGTGGGAATGGGAACCAGCCTGGAGCTCATCCAGACGGCGGCGGACCTCCGGCAGGCGGAGCTGGCGCTGGTGCTGCGCGAGTTCGAGCTGGAGCAGGCGCGAGTCGCGGCGTTTCTCGCGGAGGCGGCATGCGATTGGTGAGGACGTGGAGCATGGGGTTCGCCGGACTGCTCCTCGCGGGCTGCCATTCGCAAAGCGACTCGGGGCCCCAAGGGGGCCAACAGGCCGCCAACCAGCCCATGGCCGTGGAGGTGGAGCGCCTGGCCCCCGGCGAGGTGCGTGAGGCCAACGAGTACCTGGGCGCGCTCATCTCCCGCAGCAGCATCACCGTCTATCCGCAGGTCGCCGGCTACGTGAAGTCGATTCCGCTGGAGCCCGGGGCGCACGTCAAACGGGGCGACGTGCTGCTCGTGGTGGACCCGCGGCAGCAGAGCGCGGGCCTGCGCGCCACCCAGGCACAGCGGACCGCGGCCCTGGCCCAACGGGAGTACGCCCAGCAGACGCGCAAGCGCAGCGAGCAACTGCTGAAGGAAGGGCTCCAGAGCCGCCAGGACTACGACCAGGCGGTGGCGCAGGCGCTGCAAGCCGAGGCCAGCGCGCGCGCCATCGAGGCGCAGGTGCAGGCCCAGGAGGTCCAGCTCGGCTTCTACGAGGTGAGCGCCCCCTTCGCGGGCACCGTGGGGGACTACCCGGTGAACGTGGGGGACTTCGTGACGCAGCAGACGGTGCTCACCACGCTGGACCAGAGCAACACGCTGGAGGTGTCCGTGCAGATTCCCGTCGAGCGGGCGCGCGCCGTCCGGGTGGGCACCACGCCGGTGGAGGTGCTGGACGCCGAGGGCCGGCTCGTGGTGTCCGCGCCCGTGTTCTTCGTGGCGCCCATGCCCAACGAGACCACGCAACTGGTGGAGGTGCGCGGCGTCTTCGAGAACACCCTGGGCCTGCGCGCCGGGCAGTTCGTGCGCGCCCGGGTCGTCTATGCCACGCGTGAGGCGCTGCGCGTCCCCACCGCCGCCGTCACGCGCATCAGCAGCCAGTCCTTCGTCTTCGTGGCCAAGGACGCGGACGGGGGCACGGTGGCGCAGCGGGCGCCGGTGAGCCTGGGGCTCGTCTCCGGCAACGACTACGAGGTAACGGAGGGCCTGGACGCGGGCACGCCCGTGGTGCTCACCGGCATCCAGTTGCTCCGCGACGGCCAGCCCATCCAGCCCAAGGCGCCTTCACGCAAGCCCGCCCCGGGCGTGGGCGGCAGCGGCACCGACGGCGGCATGCCATCGGCACAGTGAGAGGGCGGCATGTTCACGGACTTCTTCATCCGCCGCCCCGTCTTCGCCAGCGTGGTGTCCATCATCATCACCCTGGTGGGGGCCATCTCCATCCCCAACCTGCCCATCGAGCAGTACCCGGACTTGTCCCTGCCGGTGGTGCAGGTGACGGCGACGTACATCGGCGCCTCCGCGGAGACGGTGGAGAGCGCCGTCACCACCGTGCTGGAGCGGCAGCTCAACGGCGTGGAGGGCATGCGCTACATCTCCTCCACCAGCAGCAACACGGGCGTGAGCACCATCACCGTCACGTTCGACCAGGACCGGAACCTGGACATCGCCGCGGTGGACGTCCAGAACCGCGTGGCCACCGCGTCCGCGCAGCTCCCCGCCGCGGTCAACGCGCTGGGCATCACCATCACCAAGGCGCAGACGCAGTTGCTCATCGCCTTCGGCCTGTTCGACGAGGAGAACCGCTACGAGACGGGCTTCCTCAGCAACTACGCGGACGTCTTCATCCGGGACGCCCTGCTGCGCGTGGATGGCGTGGGCGACGTGCGCATCTTCGGCGAGCGGCGCTTCGCCATGCGGCTGTGGCTGGACCCTACGCAGTTGGCGCGGCGCGGGCTGGCCGCCACGGACGTGGTGAACGCCCTGCGCGCGCAGAACGTCCAGGTGGGCGCCGGCCAGGTGGGCCAGCCGCCCGCGCCCCCGGGGCAGACGTACCAGTTCACGGTGCGCGTGCTGGGCCAGCTCACATCGGCGGAGGAGTTCGGCGACATCGTGGTGCAGCAGGGGCCGGACGGCTCGCTGGTGCGGCTGAAGGACGTGGGCCGCGCGGAGCTGGGCGCGGAGAACTACGGACAGCTCTTGCGCTTCAACGGCCGCGAGGCCGTGGGCCTGGGCATCTTCCAGCTCCCCGGGTCCAACGCGCTGGACGTGCGCGAAGGCGTCGTCGCCGAGCTGGAGCGGCTCAAGGGCAACTTCCCACCAGGCATGCGCTACCAGCGCGCCTTCGACACCACGGCGGCGGTGCAGGCCTCCATCGAGGAGGTGCTCCAGACACTGGGCGAGGCCATCCTCCTGGTGGTGCTGGTCATCTTCATCTTCCTGCACGGCTGGCGCAGCGTGCTGGTGGTGGCCACCACGCTGCCCGTGTCCCTGGTGGGCACCTTCCTCTTCGTCAACGCGTTCGGCTTCTCCATCAACACGCTGACGCTCTTCGGCCTCACGCTGGCCACGGGCCTGGTGGTGGATGACGCCATCATCGTCATCGAGAACGTCGAGCGCACCATGGAGCAGGACAACGTGGGGCCCCGCGAGGCCACGCACCGGGGCATGAAGCAGGTGGCCGGCGCGCTGGTGGCCATCGCCCTGGTGCTGTCCGCCGTCTTCGTGCCGGTGTCCTTCTTCCCCGGCACCACCGGCATCATCTACCGGCAGTTCGCCCTCACCCTGGCCTTCTCCATCAGCCTGTCCGCGCTGGTGGCGCTCACGCTGTCCCCCGCCCTGTGCGCGCTCCTGCTGCGCCCCCACGAAGGCCAGAAGTGGAAGGTCTTCCGCATGTTCGACCGGGGGCTCGACGCGTTCCGCGACGCCTACGGCCGGCTGCTGGCGAAGCTCATCGGTCCGCTGCGCTGGCCGGTGGTCATCGCCTTCATCCTGTGTCTGGCCGGCACCATCCTGGTGTACCGCCTCACGCCCACCGGATTCATCCCGGGCGAGGACCAGGGCTACCTCATCGTCGCCGTGCAAGGCCCAGAGGGCACGTCGCTGGACTACACGCGCAACGTGCTGCTCCAGGCGGAGCAGGTGCTGCGTCAGCAGCCGGAGGTGGCGGACATCTTCACCGTGGGCGGCTTCTCCCTGCTGGGCACGGGCGTCAACTACGGCACCCTCTTCGTCAACCTGCACCTGTGGGACGAGCGCAAGCGGCCAGAGCAGAGCGTAGCGGGGCTGGTGGAGCGCCTGCGACGCCCGCTGATGGCCATTGGCGGCGCGCGCGTGCTGCCCTTCGAGCCCCCCGCCATCCGCGGCGTGGGCAGCGTGGGCGGCTTTGAATTCATTCTGGAGGACCAGCAGGGAGGACGAACGCTCGCTCAGCTCGCGCAGACGACGGACATGTTGGTGGGCGCGGCCGGCCAGGACCCGGGCCTGCGCGGCGTCTTCTCCTCCTACACCGCGAACACGCCGCTCCTGGACGTGCAGGTGGACCGGGAGAAGGCCCTGGCCATGGGCGTCCCGCTGGATGGCGTCTTCTCCACGCTGCAAGTCTATCTGGGCAGCCAGTACGTGAATGACTTCACCTTCGCCAGCCGCGTGTACCGTGTGTACGTGCAGGCCGCCGTCCCCTTCCGCAACGAGCCGCGTGACATCGATGCGCTCTACGTCCGCTCCGCGAAGGGGGAGATGGTGCCGCTGGAGTCGGTGGTGAAGGTGACGCCCATCACCAGCGCGCAGAACATCCAGCACTACAACCTGTACCGCTCGGCGACCATCAACGGGCAGGCCGCGCCGGGCTCCAGCTCCGGGCAGGCCCTGGAAGCGATGGAGGCGGTGGCGCGCAAGACGCTGCCCGTGGGCTACACCTTCGAATGGACGGGCCTGTCCCAGGAGCAGAAGGAGGCGGGCCGCAGCGTGCTGCTCATCTTCGGGCTGGGCATCGTCTTCGTCTTCCTGGTGCTGTCCGCGCAGTACGAGAGCTTCGCCCTGCCCCTGGTCATCCTCCTGGGCGTCCCGGTGGCCATGCTGGGCGCGCTGGGGTTGCAGAACCTGCGCGGCCTCCAGAACGACGTGTTCTGCCAGGTGGGGCTCGTCATGCTGGTGGGGCTGGCCAGCAAGAACGCCATCCTCATCGTCGAGTTCGCCGAGCAGCTCCGCCACGAGGGCCGGAGCGTCGTGGACGCCGCCATCCACGCCGCGCAGACACGCCTGCGCCCCATCCTGATGACGTCCTTCGCGTTCCTCATGGGCGTGGTGCCGCTGATGCTGGCCTCGGGCGCGGGGGCCTCCGCGCGCAAGTCCATGGGCACCACCGTGTTTGGCGGGATGCTGCTGTCCACCTTCGTGAACCTCATCTTCATCCCGGTGCTGTACGTGGTGCTGGAGGCCGCCCGGACCCGCTTCCGCCGGCACGGCGACGTCCGTACGCCGCCGCCCTCCGTCCGTCCACCGGAGCCTCAAGCCCCCTGACACCCTGAGTGCTGGTCAGGAGACTGGGGACCCCCTGTATGCCCCGCCGAAGGGGCTTCGTTATCCTGCGGGTTGCCATGTCTCTCTCCCCGTCACGCGACGACCCGAGGCGCCAACGGCTCCATGCGCTCAAGCGAGCCCCCGGCCTCCGGCACCATGGCAACACCGCCCTGCTGCACCTGCTGGGCAGGAGTCAGGACGTCGGCTGGGCGCGTGGCGCGGTGTTGTGCCGGGAAGGCGAGCCCGCCGAGGGATTCTTCGTCCTCCTGGAGGGCGAGCTGGAAGTCATTCGCGGCGGCGAGCCCTTGATGACGCTCCAGCCCTGCACGCCCCTGGGGCTGGAGGCCCTGTCGAGCGGGCGGAGCGCCTTCACGGTCCGCGCGACTGTGGACTCCACGGGCCTCTTCATCTCGAAGGACGCCGTGGCGGACCTGCCGCACGCACCACCCGGCGTGCCGGAGCGGCTCCGAGCCCGGGCGGAGGTCATCGCCTTCGAAAGCGACATCCCCGGCGCGCCCCTGTCCTCGCTCATCGAGCTGGTGGCGAAGGTCATCCACCGCGACTTCGGGGACCGCGTGCTGCTGCTTCGGACCGCGCCGCAGCGGGGAACGGACGTGCTCGTCACGAAGGGCGCGGATGGCGTCCTGCGCGCCACGCTGCCACCCGCCGAGCCCGGCGCGCCGGGGCTGCTGCAGCCGTCGGTCCTCCAACGGCTGACGGCCGAGCACGACCTCCACTACGTGCTGCTCGATGGATGCGTCGTGGCGGACGCGGCGCTGCTGGGGAAGACCGCGCGGCTGGTGCCCACGTTGAGCGCGCGCCCGGCTCCGGGCCACCGCGTGCTGCCCACCGTGGTGGTGGACCCGTGCCGGGCGTCACGCGAATCAGCGTTGAGCGGCCAGGCGCCGCGGCCCCAGTGGCTGCCGCCCTGCCCCTTGCGGCTGGGCATGGACCGGATGAAGCGGCTGCTCGTGGATGACCGGCCGCTGGAGGCCACCGCGCTGCGCGCCGCTGAAGAGGACGCCCTGGCGCGATGGGCCCGGGCCCTCACCCACCGGCGCGTGGGTCTGGCACTCAGTGGCGGCGGCGTGTGGGGCTTCTACCACGTCCACCTCCTGCGCTGGCTGGTGGGTCAGGGGGTGCCCATCGACATCATCAGTGGCTCCAGCATGGGCTCGCTGGTGGGGGCGTACTTCTGCGCCAGCGCGCTGGATGGGAAGAGCGGGCTGGAGGGACTGCGGCGGCTGGAGCAGCGGGCCGTGAGCCGTCAGCTCTCCCTGGCCGCCACGGCCGCCATCTTGACGACGTATTCGCTGGAGCGCTTCGTGGAGCAGGACCTGGGCCGCATCTGCCTGGAGGCCCTGGCCATCCGCTTCCTGCCCGTGACGACGGACCTGACGCGCGGAGACTGCGTGGCGTTGGAGCAGGGCCCCGTGGCCCTGGCGGTGCGCGCCAGTGGTTCGGCGCCCGGCATCTGGGGCCCCACGGTGGTGCCTCCCGCACGGTACGTAGATGGCGCCTTCACCAGCATGGTGCCCGCCCACGTGCTGCTGGACGCTGGCGCGGACATCATCTTCTCCAGCAACATCTTTCCCTTCGGTGTCCGGCACGCATCCTCTCCGCGACAGTCAGGGCTGGGACGCTTCCTGGCGGGGCTCAACCCGGTGGCGCGCGCGCTGGACCTGGCGGCCAGCGGCGTGCTGCTATTGCACCGCAGTGGCGACGTGGAGAGCCAGCTCGCGGACGTCCGGTACGACATCCATTCCGCGGAGGCGCCGCTGTTGACCGCCATGGAGTTCACCAAGGCCCGTGACATCCTCGGCCGGGCGGCGGCGGATGCGTCGCTCGCGAAGCGGCTGGAGGAGATGAAGCAGCACTGGCTCCAGGTGAAGGCCCGGGGCGCCCGCGCCCACGCACGCCAAGGAGGACAACAAGCCGCATGATTCCCGTTCGCATTCTGGGTACGGCCAGTGTCCAGCCTGGCCCCGCCGTGACGACCGAGGCGCTGTGCGCGCGCGTGGGACGTGACGCCGCGGAGGTGGAGCGCAAGACGGGCATCCGCACCCGCCACTTCGCGCCTCCGGGGACCAAGGCCTCGGATGTGGCGGCGCAGGCGCTGCGCGGCGCGCTGGAGGCGGCGGGGCTGGAGGCCCAGGCGCTGCGCCGCATCCTCTGCGTCAGCTCCATGGGGGGCGACGTCACCACGCCCGCCACGGCCAACCGGGTGGCGGCGGCGCTGGGCCTGTCGGGAAGCTGCGACGCGATGGATGTGAGCAACGCCTGCATGGGCTTCCTGAGCGCCTTCGACCTGGCGGCGCGTTCGGTGGCCACGGGGCTGGGGCCGGTGGGCATCGTGTCGGTGGAGCTGCTGTCGCGCACCACCACACCCGAGGAGCCCCGGCCCTACCTGGTGCTGGGCGACGCGGCCGCGGCCGCCGTGCTGGGGGCGGGCCGCCCCGGAGAAGGCGTGCTGGGCGTGGCCCTGGGCAATGACGGCACGCTGCCCACGGACGTGGTGCTGGAGAACCCGACGGCCACCGGCAAGCTGGAGCGGATGCGCTTCCTGACGCCCAGCAAGGAGATGACGCGCGTGGCGCTGGACGCGCTGGTGCGGGCGGCTCGAGCGGCGCTGGACGAGGCCGGCGTGGCCCTGCCCGAGGTGGAGTGGGTGCTGACGCACCAGCCGAATGGCAGCATGCTGGAGGCCATCCTCCATGCGCTGGAGGTGTCACCGGAGCGGAGCGTGCGCGTGGTGGACACGGTGGGTAGCGTGGGCTCGGCGTCGCTGGGCACCAGCCTGGACCGGCTCCTGCGCACGCGTCCGGTGAAGCCCGGGCATCGCATCCTCCTGGTCGGCGTGGGCGCGGGCGTCGCGCATGGCGCGGTGCTGTACCAGGTGGGCGGATGAAGCAGGCGGGCGGTTGGCCCCTGACGGCATGGCTGACGACGTTCCGGCTGCTGCGCCGGTACCACCGCTACGAGGTGGTGAACCTGGAGCCGCTGCTCCGCCCTGGCGCGAAGCTCATCGTCGGCTACCACGGGCGGCCCCTGGCCGTGGACCTGTGCATGCTGACGGTGACGCTCCACGAGCGCCTGGGCTACCTGCCGCACGGTGTTGCGCACGGCGCGTTCGGCTCGATTCCGTGGATGCGCGCGGTGGCGGACGGGCTGGGCTTCGTCACGGGGGACGACCCTCGGTTGGCGGAGGCGGTGGCCCGGGGCGAGCACGTGTTGTTGCAGCCGGGAGGCACGCGCGAGGGCTGCCGCGACTTCCGTCACCGCTACCGCGTCGACTGGGGCGAGCGCATGGGCTACCTGCGCCTGGCGGTGCGGTACCGGCTGCCGATTGTCCCCGTGGGTGGCAGCGGCATGGACGACGCGTACGTGGGCCTCAATGACGGGTACGCGCTGGGCCGGCGGATGGGCATGCCGGCGCGCCTGCCGCTGTGGCTGGGCGTCGGTGCCACGGGCCTGTGGCCCTTGTCGTTGCCCTTCCCGGTGAAGATGACGCAGTGGGTGGGCGAGCCGCTGACGCGCCATCTGGAACCGGGCTTCGACGCGGGCGACCGGGATGCGATGCGGGCAGTGCACCAGGACGTGGCGGGCGCGGTGCAGGGATTGCTCGACAAGGCTCGCGGCGTGGACCAGGACAGGCCACGGAAGGCGGTGCAATGAGGGAAGGTGAAGGTTCCGAGGCTCGGGAGTGGGCGCTCATCCTGGGGGCCTCGTCAGGGACGGGCGCAGCCATCGCGGAGGCGGTGACGCACAAGCCGGGCCTGAATGTCTTTGGCGTCCACCGAGGCCGGTATGCGGACGGCGCCGCGCAGTTGGAGCATCGGATTCGAGACGCCGGTGGGCGCCTGGTGACGTGGCAGGCGGATGCGTCCACCCCGGAGGCCGCGGAAGCCGGCGTGGCGGCGCTGCGGGAAGTCGCCGGGCCTCGCAGCGTGAAGCTCTTCGTGCATTCGATTGCGGGGGCGTCCGTGGGGCACTTCCTGTCCCAGGGCCAGGACCGGCTGCACGCGCGCCGCATCCGCCGGACCTTCGACACGATGGCGCACTCGTTCGTCTTCTGGGCGCAGGCCCTGGTAGAGGGCGACTTGCTGGCGCCGGAGGCGCGCCTCCTCGGCTTGCAGAACCCGCTGGACGAGTCGCACCTGGGCAACACGGGGCTCATCAGCGCGTCCAAGGCGGCGCTGGAGATGTACGTGCGCTACCTGGCCATGGAGCTGGGCCCAAGAGGCCACCGCGTGAATCTGTTGAAGTTCGGCACGGTGATGACGCCCGCGCTGAAGCACGTGTACTCACCCGAGGCCCTCGCGCGCCTGGAGGCGGCCCACGCGCGGATGAACCCCGCGGGACGCATGGGCACGGTGGAGGAAGTGGCCCGCTTCGTCACGGTGCTGGCGGGTGAGGAGGCCGGGTGGTTCAACGGCGCCACCATCGACTTCACGGGTGGGATGACGCTGCGGCTGTTGGATTTGGTGCTGAATTCGTAAGGTCAGCGCAGATGTCGCCGACGCGCGAGCGGCCTTCCGCCGAACTGCGAGGACATGAAGGCGGCTGCATCCCCTCGATGATGCACATTCGAAACGTCTGACGCGTCTGGTATCCCGGACCTCCCCCGTAAAGCCGGGCTCGGAACCGGAGGACGTGAATGAGAGCGCATGCGGTCATCTGGCTGGTGCTGACGATTGCCGTGACGGGTTGCTCGACAACACGGGGCGTTCGCCTGGACACGGGGGCTGGGTCTCCATGGATCCACAGGCCTTCCATGGCGGATGACAACGGGCCCGTGGAACTGGGCGAGGACGAGTTCGAGGAGGCCATGGTTGTGCTCGCCCGGGATGTGCGGCCCTTCTCCAATCCCCTGCGCGAGGCCCGCCAGCGCTTTGGAGTCCCAGAGCGGGGTGGTGTGTACCTGTACCAGCCTCGCGGCCCCCGGCTCATCCCCCAAGAGGAAGAGAGGGACCCGAATGGCCCGCGCCTGCTGGAGTCCTACGCAGATGACGAACTGACACGCGCCTACGGCCGCTGGTGCGAGCGCAAGTCCCAGCCCGGAGACTGCCTGCGCCTGCTGGCCGACGGCCCGCTGCTGGCCAGCGATGGCAAGTACTCGCTGGCCATGGCCATTGCCATGGACTCGGTCTGGGACGAGACGGCCGAGGCGCTGCGTGGCATGGCCGACCCTCAGTCGTTGCTCGCGACGGTGAGCACCTCGGTCAGCATGTATCTGCTCCTCTGGTCGCTGCCCGAGCCGGTGAGCAAGGGCCTGGCCGCGCTGCTGACGGCCACGGCCATCGCCTACCTGGGCGTGGACACCGTGTGGCGCATCCTGGACGGCTGGGTGACGTTGGTACGTGAGGTGGAACGGGCTACCACATTCGCGCAGCTCAGCGCGGCGAGCGAGGCCTACGGCGAGGTGCTCGGAGAGAACGCCGCGCGCGTCTTCGTCATGCTGGCCACGGCGGCCATCGGCAACACGGCGGGGCTGGCGGCGAAGACTTCGCGGCTGCCGGGCTCGGCCCAGGCCGCGCTCGCGGTGGAGACGCAGGCGGGCTATCAGTACGTGCGCATCGGAAGCGTGAACTCCGTGGCGATGACGGCCGAGGGCTTCACCGTCGCGCTGGCCCCCAACGCCGTCGCCATGACGGCTCGGGGAATGCCCGGCACAAGAACCGAGAACCACCACCTCGCGACGAACAAGAACAGTCGCTCGACCGCGCGCGGTGGGCCCTGGACGCCGAGGTTCAGGAGAATCTTCAAGAAAGCCGGGATGGAGCTGAAGGACCCCGAGAACGTCGTGCCAGTCGAGGGCCACAGGGGGCCTCATCCCCAGAGGTACCACGAGCTGGTCTACGAGAGATTGAATGGCGCGACGGAGACCTGTCGCAGCGTGGATGAATGCCGCGCGGCCCTGATACGAGTCCTTCAACGACTGGCCAGAGAAGTCGTCACGAAAGGAACGGAACTCAACAAGCTCGTGACGCGCGGCAAGTAGCGGTTAGAACGACATCATGCCGAGTCGCTTCTTCAGAATGGCCGAGAACATCCAGACCGGGAACTGGTACCTGGGGGACCCCGAGAATTCACGCGGCCAGGAAGTCGAAGACCCTTGGATGTTCAGGGCGGGGCGGCCCGTCCGGGTCGAAGGGCCTCTACACGTCCCCATCGACGAGCCGGGCAGAGCCCTGGATTTCTCCCTGGCTGGCGTGGGGCTTGCCCCCATCGTTCACGTCAAGGTGGCCACCGTCTTCACGGAGCTGGCTCCAGACGATGTGCAGTCCCTTCCCGTGAGCATCAAAGGCATCCCGGACCAGTTCCTCATCCTGGTGGCGACGAAGCTCATCCGCTGCATCGACGAAACAGCCTCCCAAGTACAGTTCTGGAAGCCGGAAGACGGACTGCCCGGGAAGGTCGGTCAGTACTACGCGGTGGATGACTTGCACATCGACCCCAGCAAGGTGGGTGACGCCAAGGTGTTCCGCACGGAAGGCTGGACCATGGCGCTCATCGTCTCCGAAGACATCAAGCGGGCCCTGGAGCGCATCAAGGCCACTGGCGTGAAATTCACCCCCGTGTAGCGCCCACCTCTCCCCGGACTCTAGAATGAGCTGAGGGCTTGCTGCGTCGACGCGGCGGGGCTATCGCATCCGGAATGACAGACAGTAATAGAACGGCGCCACCTGCTCCTCGGTGACGTCGAACGCGCCCGGAGGCAGCAACTCCCGGGGACAGTGCGGGTCCCACGAGTAGAACGTAATGGCGCGGAACGCGGCGCGCTGGAACAGCGAGGGGCGGTAGGCCGGGTCCATCTGCTCGTCCACGACCACCAGCGGCGTGCCCGGCTTCGCCACGCGCGCCATCTCCGCCAGGGCGCGCTCAGGGGCCCGGTAGCCACCAATGCCGCCCACGTGAAACACCCGGTCGAACGACGCATCCGGAAATGGCAACGCATGCGCGTCCGCCATCATGAGCCGCACGCCTTCGAAGGCGCCTGAGCGCAGCCGCCGCTTGCAGTGCTTGAGCATGCCCTCGCTCAGGTCCACGCCCCACACTTCCACGTCGAGCCCCGGCGGCAAATCCGCACGCAGCAGCGGCAGGTTCGCCCCCGAGCCCACGCCCACCTCCAGCACCCGCACCGGGCTCCCATCCTCGTGCGGCGTCAGCGCGCCGAGCTCCACGCGGCGCATGTACCCCGCGCGCATCCGTGCTTCCGACACGGACTGGAACACCGGCGTCAGCAGCGTCGTCAGCGGGTCATGCAGCACCGGCAGCCCGTCGTAGATGACGCGCATCAACCAGTCCGTCCCGCGCACCGCGTCCTCGCGATACAGCCGCGCCATGCCGCGCGCCACGCTCCACGCCTCGCCGCAGCCACCGCAGCGCAGCCATCCGTCGCGGATGCAGTCCCCCGACGCCTGCCCGTGAAACACCAGCGCCCCACCACACCCCGGGCACGCCAGCGACGCCACGTCCCGAACCCGTACCCCGTTCATGAGCGCGCGAGCGCCTCCGCGCGGGCCAGCTCATCCCGCATGCCCAACCGGGTGAACAACACCACCGCGCGCTGCTGATGGACACACCGCGCAGGGTCCTCCGACGGCAGGTGTCTGGCCAGCGCCAGCCGCGCGTGGGCCTCCTCGAAGGACTGCCCCTTCCTCGACGCCACGGCGGCGCACCGGCGCCACGCCTCGAAGGCCCGCGTGGCATCGCCGTCCAGCCAGGCCTCGGTCCCACGCCACAGACGCGCCGCGGCCTCGCCAAAGGGAAACACCTTCGCGAAGACGTCCGCCTCGCGGCGCGCCGCCTTGGCGCTGGCCATCAACGACGCATCCGCGCCGCGCTCCCACAGCGTCAGGAGCACCTCCGCCACCGTCATGACGCCGAAGTAGACGAAGTGCGCCACCGGCTTGCCCGACGCCATCCGCGCCAGCGCCTGCTCCGCCGCCACCCGGGCCCCTTCGGCGTCGCCCTCGCGCAGCCGCAACAGCGCCAGCGTCCCCTCCACGATGATGCGGTCCGTCTGGCCGCCCTGCGCCTCCGTCCACGCCAGCGTCTGCTCCAGCGCGGCGCGTGCCTTCACGTAGTCACCCAGCCGCAGGTGGATGTGGGCCTGGTAGTGCAACGCCCAGTGCTCCGTCTGCAGCGCCCCGCGCCGCCGCGCCGAGTGCTCCAGCCACGCCATCAGCGGCAGCCCTCGCGCGAACTTCCCCTGGTAGCAGGACACCACCGTCAGCAGCGCGCGGCACTCCTCCGCCAGCCGCAAGTCACCCACCGAGTCGACGATGCCAATGGCCCGCTCCAGCCACGCCTCCGCCTCCGCCCACCGCGCCACGTACGCGCCATACACGGCGTTGCGGCACAGCACGAAGGCCAGGTCCGAGGGGTTGCCCACGTGCTCGGCCACCTCCAACGCGCGGCGGGCCCACGTCTCCGCCACCACCCGGATGGGCAGCGTGCCCGCCACCACCGCCATGCTCGTGTAGCCCCGAGCCAGCTCCGGCGACGCGCCCGCGGGCTCGCACAGGTTCAACGCCCGCAGGCCGGACCAGAGCACCGGGAGCGCCTGGTGCGCGTAGATGAACGCGTCGAGCAGCCGCATCAACAGCCGCCCCGCCACGCGCCGCACCCGCCGTCGCTCCTCCGTCTCTTCGTCGTAATCCTCCGGCCGAGAACTCTGCGCCAACCGCAACACGCCCTGCCCCAGCGTCCCCAGCGCCCAGCCCAGGCGACTGGTGGGCACCGGCCAGCCGAAGTGCCGCAGCGCGCGCTCGGCGTGCTCACGGAAGGCCTGGAGCTCTCCCAACTGGAAGCGCGTCTCCGCCAGGAGCGCCTCCAGGTGCCCCAGCGTCATGGCGTCGCCCCCCGCTTGGGACACCCGCGCCAGCGCCCGGGTGAGGAAGGGCAAGGCCTCGCGGCACGCGCCCACGCGCAGGGCCGCCTCGCCCGAGCGCTGCGCGTAACGCGCCTCGCGCAGCGCGTCCCCCGCCATGCCCCAGTGGTAGGCGAGCGCCGCCGTCCACTCCGAGCGCTGGCCGTGCGCCACCTCCATCGCCAACGCGGCGCGCCGGTGCAGCGCGGGCGGCGCGTCCGGGGGCAAATCCTCCAGGACGCCTTCGCGCAACTTGTCGTGTGCGAAGCGCCAGCGCCCGTCCGCCACGTCCAGCACCGCCGCGGCCGCGCAGTCCGTCAGCCAGCGCTCCACGTCCACTTCTGGCGCGGCCTGTCGCAGCAGCGGCACGTCCACCTGCCGGCCGACAATGGCCGCCACCTGGAGCAACTCCCGAGACGGCTCCGGCACCTTCTCCAACCGCCGCTGCACCAGCCTGCGCACGCCGCCGGCGAAGACGCGCTCGGGCAGGTCCATGTCGCCGAGCCGGTCCAACCCGCCCGCCTCTTCCGCCAGCGCGCGCACCACCTCCACCAGGAAGAAGGGATTGCCCTCCGTCTCCTTCAACAGCAGGTCCACCAGGTGCGGCCGGGCTCCGGGCGCGCCCAGCATGGACTGACTGAGGCTGGAGACCTCGCGCGCGTCCAACCGCGGCAGCCGCAGCAGCGACAGGCCCGGCAGCGCCGAGGGCAGCGCGGGCGCCTCATCATCCCGGAAGCTGCCGATGAGCAGCAGGCGCAGCCCGGGCGCTCGCGTGGCGAGCCGCGACAACAGGTGCAGGGACTCACCGCCCGCCCAGTGCAGGTCCTCCAGCACCACCACCACCGGCTGGGTCAGCCGCGCGAACACGTCCTCCACCACCTGGAGCAGCCGCGCCTGCACCATGTCCGCGTCCACCTCGACGGGGTCCGGCACGGGATGGCCCAGCAGCGCCTCGATGTCCGGCACCAGGGGCTTGAGGCTGCTGGCCTCGCGCTCGCTCAGGGAGGTGAGGATGGTCAGCCAGCGCAGCACCGGACGCCACTCCTGATACGGGCTGCCGCCCGCCGCCACACCCTGGCCTCGCAGCACCACCGCGCCCTTCACCAGCGCCAGCGCGCGCAGCTCCTCCAGGAGCCGCGACTTGCCCACGCCGCTCTCCCCGCCCACCAGCCACGCGCCACCGCGGCCCACCATCGCCGACTCCAGCACGGTGGACAGCCGCGCCTGCTCCTCCACCCGGCCCACGTACCGCGCGGCCTGAAGGAAGCTCTCTCGCGTGGTGGCGGACTCGAGCGGTACCGGCTCACCCGTGGCGGCGCAGAGCTCCGCAATCACCGCGTCCGCGCTGCGGGGCCGCAGCTTCGGGTCTGGCGACACCAGCCGCTCCAGCACGTCCTTGAGCGCGGGCGGAAAGTCCGGCGGCGAGGGCACCTGCCCGGCATGCGGCAGCCGGCCGAACATCATCTGGCTGGCCATGGCGCCCACGCTGAAGAGGTCCGTCACCTCGGAGGGCGGCTGGTCCTCGAAGAGCTCCGGCGCCAGGTAGCCGAGCGTGCCTCCCGGCTGCGCGCGGTGGACGTGCTCGCGCCCCACCGCCAGCCCGAAGTCCACGACCTTCACCTGGCCGTGCGCCACCAGCACGTTCGCGGGCTTGAGGTCGCGGTGGATGATGCCGCGCCGGTGCAGGTACGCCAGCGCCATCAGCGTCTGCACCAGCAGCCCCACCTGCACGCGCAGCGGCTGGCCCGTGCCCGCACGCACCAGGTGCCGCGCGTCCTCCAGCAGGTCCATGGCCAGATAGGGCCGCCGCTCGGCGTCGAAGCCGTAGTCCAGCACGCTGATGACGTGCGGGTGACGCAGCGAGGCGAGCGTCTGGAATTCGTGCGCCAGCGACAGCGCCAGCTCGTGCCGGGCAATGGAAGACGGCGTGTACTCGCCCTCGGGTGGAAGCGGCAGCCGCGCCAGGTCCTCCAGCGTCTGGTGCAGCCGCTTCACCGCGACGGGCCCCGCCAGCAGGTCCTGCGCGCGCCACACCGTGCCCGCGGCGCCCCGGCCCAGGAAGTCGAGGATGCGGTAGCGCCCGCCCACGACCTCACCCTCCGCGTGGCGACGCGCCGCATCCTCCGGCCGGTGCCGGGTTTCGTCAGGAAATTGCCGCATCAGAGGGGGGCCGCCCGTCTGGATGATAACGAGAACGACTGGCGGCGGTAGGACTGATTCCAGAAGCACCGTAATGCCCGGCTCACCGGGCAAATAAGGTGAGCCTGGGCGGCAGGTCAGCCTCTACCCAGGCGCGGGCTCAGCCCCCGCCAAAGACACTGGCCAGGCTGCGGCCGCCCTGCACCGCGCCGTAGAAGAGGACGCCGAAGTAGGTGAGCGTGCCCACCGTCATCCCGTGCCCCATGAGGATGAAGTAGCCGTCGCGCTGCAGGATGCCGATGGCGAAGAAGAGCGCGGCGAGCGCGGGCAGCGTGTTGCTGAAGGGAATCAGGCCGAAGGGCATCATCAGCAGCACGCCCGCGAAGAAGAGCATGAAGCCGTTGAAGCGGTTGGTGCTGGAGCCATGGGTGAGCGCCAGCAGCCGCGGCTTGCTCAGCCGGTCCACGTACTTGGTGAAGACGTCCGCGCCCTTGTCCAACGCCGGCGCCAGGTTGGTGCGCAGCAGCGGCTTGTCCAGCAGCTTGCGGGGCAGCCAGGGCGTCCGGTTGAACGTCACGCCCACGCCGATGAGGACGATGAGCAGACCGAACACCGTGGACACGCCCGGGATGGAGACGGGCAGCAGGAAGGGGAAGGTCAGGATGCAGCAGAAGAGGAGCAGGCCCTGCTCGCCGCACGCCTGCATCAGCTCCCGCACCGTCAGGGATTCGGGCAGCCGCGCGGACAGCTCGCGGAGGGTGGCGGAAAGCTGGGCCTGGGTGTCCGAGAAACCCGTGGACGAAGGGGGGGTATGCGAAGGCGTCGACATTTCAGGCCGTCACTACCACGGCCCACCCGCCGATGCTCAGCTCCAAGCGATGTCGTACACCGCCTCCTCGCCCTCCCTGCGGACAATCTGAACCGAGGGGTGCTTCGCCCCGCTGGCCTCCAGCCCCGCCATGAAGAGGCCCACGTAGAAGCCGGCGACGACCACGGGCCGGCAGGTCAGCGCGTACCGGGTGGGCCCGAGCTGCTCCATGTGCGTTTCAAGATAGTTGGTGCCCGTGCGCAGGTTGCGCGTCATCCGCGCCAGCATCCGCTGCGGGCCCAGGAGCCGCACGGTGCCCAGCAGCGCGTTGCCGATGAGCGTGGAGCTGAAGCCCTCCACGAAGCGCCGGCCCACCACCGCGGCGGCCTCGTCCAGCGGCGCCTCCGGCGCCAACCGGGCCGCCGCCACCTTCAGCGCGGCCACCCAGACCGTCAAGGGATAGGCCAGCGCCAGCGAGCCCCGGGTATCGAGGCCCGCCTCGCGCAGCTGGCTCACACACGCGCCATCCAGGTCATCACCCAGGGCGCGAATCAGCCCCTGGAAGCTCTGCTGGAATACAAGGGGTTCTGGATTTTCCAAGGCGCGGCAATGTATCGCCTGGATGACAGCGTCTCAACCGGGTGGGCCATCCGGACCCGATGAATCGTCAACACTTGCTCCGGTGTGCCAAGCGCGTGACGCATTCAACACGCAGGGCCACTCGGCGCTGGGCGCGCGCGACGCGGTGTGGTGAAGAGCCGACGGCCCGCGTCATGTCACCGGGCGAGTCTTCACGGCACCTCGACTGCCTTCGCCGGAGCCCGTCATGAACATGTCCCCTCGTCATCTCTTCGTCGCGGGCGCCACCGGCGCTACCGGCCGCAACGTGATGCGCCAGGCGATTGCGCGCGGCGTGCTCGCGACGGCGCACCTGCGGCCCAAGAGCGCGAGCAGCGAACTGGCCCAGGGGTGGCCTCACAAGGCCGTGGTGGAGCTGACGAACAACGAGGCCCTGGTGGAGCAACTGCGCGGCGCGGGGACCACCACGGTGCTCCAGCTCATCGGCACCATGCGCAAGCGCTTCGGGTCGGGTGACACCTACGAGACGAGCGACATCGGCACCACGCGGCACCTCGTGGACGCGGCGAAGCGCGCGGGCGTGGACCACCTGGTGCTGCTCAGCTCCGTGGGCGCGGGCCGGCCGGTGGGCGCGTACCTCAAGGCCAAGGCGGAGGCGGAGCGGCTGGTGCGCGAGAGCGGCATCCCGTGGACCATCGTGCGCCCGCCCGCCTTCGAGGGCGAGTACCACCACGTCAGCCCCCTGCTGCGAGCCCTCACGAAGCTGCCTCCGCTTCGGGGCATGCGCCCCATCCACCTGGACCAGCTCGCCGCCGTGCTGCTGCGCGTCTCCGAGAAGCGCGCGCCGCTGAACCAGGTGCTGGAGGGCGACACGCTCTGGGCCGAGGTCGCCGCCGCGGGCGCCTGAGCCTCAGCGCAGCGCGCCCCAGTTGTACGTGGGGTTGGAGCCGCCTGTGAGCACGCGCCAGATGCTGCCGTCGTGGTAGCTGTAGCTGTCTCGGATGGCCTTGTGGTTGCTGGACACGTTCCAGTCGTTCGGCGTGGTGGTGCCCACGTTGTAGAGCAGCGTGTCACCCCACACGGACCAGAGGACCCACGGCCGCGCGTCAATCTCAGACACGGTGGCGTAGCGGCTGTCGCCCCAGCGCACCGGGAGCTTGTCCGTCTCCGCCAGCATGCGCGGCTTGCGGTAGCGCGAGCCCAGGTCCGTGTAGAAGTGGCCGGGGAAGTAGGGATTGCCGTGGTAGATGTCCACCGCCACCACGTCCACGCGGTCGTCACCCGGGTAGTAGCTCCACGGGTCACCGCCGTAGGTGCCGTCCCATTCGTAGGGCGACCAGACGAAGATGAGGTTGTTCAGCCCGCGCGTCTTCACCAGGTAGTCATGCATGATGCCCCAGAGCTGCCGGTACTGGGCGGGGTCCTGGTTGGACCACCAGAACGGTGACGCGTTGGGGCGCTTGTTCATCTCGTGGAACGGGCGGTACAGCACCGGCACGTTGAGCTGCTTCAGGATGGTGAGCTTGTCCGCCGCGAAGGACAGGTCTGCCAGGAGCGCGCGGTACTCCGCGGTGTTCGCCTGCCAGTTGATGACGCGGCCGAACCAGTTGGCGTCCATCCAGGACTGCCGGAAGTTGTTCTCCCAGCTCTTCACCGATGCGCCTGGATAGGACTGGTGGAAGCTGAAGCCGACGATGCCCTCGCCGAAGAGGAAGCGGTCGCGCGCGAAGCCCACCGACGTATCCACATAGGGCGCCTGGTACGTGGGCCCGTAGTTGCCCGGTCCGAAGTCGAACTCCACGAAGCCCGGACGGCGCCCCGAGATGTTGCCCACCCGCACCCAGTACTCGCCCGCGTAGCTCTCCTTCTGCGCCTCACAGTGCTGCCCCATGATGGTCTGCTTGGAGACGCCGTTGCGGCTGTTGTTCTCCAGCGTCACCAGGAGGTCGAAGACCTTCTGCACCTGTGGGGATGGGGACGGGGTGCTGAGCGTCCGTGACACCTGCGCGTGGGCATCCGTGGAGGACAGGCTGAGCGCCAGTGTGACGGTGAGCGCGGCGGCGGCAAGGAATGCTCTTTGGCTGGGATTGGAGGAATGGAACAGCGTTGAAATGGGTGACGTATGCATGTGGGTGCGGTCTCCCGTTGCCCGCTTGCACGAGGACTGTCAGGCGGTCCTGCATGCGTCAACGACCAATTTCCGCAAAACAGGAACAAACCAACACCCGCATTCAGTGTCCTTTTCGCGGCGCGCAGCGTGGTGGACGAAGCACGTCCAGGAGAGTGCCCGGCCTGCTCGGTATCAGAACCGCGTTGCGGTTCCGCCAGAAGTCGCCTTCTGAGTTCTTCGAACTTCAGCTCGAGCCACTCGGCCGGCTGCATGCCGCCTGTATCCCCGAGGAGGCCTTCCCACCTTGCGGAACGTGCGGGCGCCTTGATTTCCCCCGGCCCGAGGAGCCCGTGCTGGACTCGGCGCGACTCCCTCTGGACCGCGACATGTTCCGCGTGGGGAACTTCGCCACGATGATTGTTGGCACCGAGCGATTCAGAGAGGCTGCGCTCCAGTTGGGACTGGAGGGCATTCGCTTCCGCGAACTGGCCTTGCGTTGAGCACGGTGTCGAAGCGTCTCAATGCAGTGCATGCGCGCACAACCGCCCGCGCAGGCAGCCTCTCTTGCCCATGAAGGGCAGCAGCCCGCGATGGGCTCCGTCCCTCGCTCGACCACCGCAAAGGCCCGTAATAAAAACGCGACGCAACGGGCGCTTCGTAACATTTCCTAAAACAATGTAACGAGGGCGCGGGCTATAGGTCTGGAGCTGTCGATTTCTTCAGCGCGAAGTGCCCTCGTCGCGCGCATAAAGCGTCAGTGGGCTTGCGTCAGCGTGTCCACTTCATCCCGCCGCGCCCCAAGCAGGAGGACACTCGGTGATGGTGAAGGACGTGTCACACAAATGGGAGTTCAAGGCGCGCTTTCGCCGTCACGCCTTCGGCTGGAAGTCGCAGCCAGCCATCACCCGAATCAAGCAGGCGGTGACGGAAATCAAGCATGCCGCGAAGAAGGCCCCCGTGCTCGCGGCGGAGGGTGCGGTCCTCTTCCTTGAGCGCGTGTCCCCCGCGCTGGCGCACGTCGACAGCTCATCGGGCGCCATCGGCACGGCCGTCAACCACGCCATCAACGAGCTCGTGCCCCTCATCGCGAGCGCGCCCGTGGATGCGGCGACTCGCGACGCGTGGCTGGAGCGGCTCTGGGAGGCCTACCAGGCTGACGACATCCCCTACATCGAATCGCTCGGCCACCACTGGGGCACGCTGTGCGCGGCGCCGGAGGTCGCCTCGGCCTGGGCAAACAGGCTCATCGGCACGGTGAGGCTGACCTGGTCGCCTTCGCCCTGGAAGCGGGCCTCCTCGCGCTCCATTGGCTCGTGCAGGGCCATGGCTACGAGGTCACGAGCCTCGACGTCTGCGACGCGTACCGGGCAACGTGCGAAGCGGCGGAACGGCAGGGCGACGCCGCTGGCGCCCGGGCCCGCATCCGGGCGCTGCTCGCGGCGGGAGGACCGGGGCGGGACTTCGTGGCGGGGGCGCTCGCCCGTGAGCTGGCTTCGTAGAGGCCCGAGACACCATGCAACGACGCCCCCGCTACCGAGGTCGCGCCGTGCGCGGTGAGCGCGCCACGACGCTCATGGAGGCCCTGGCCGCGCGCGCCATGACGGCCAGGCGGAGCCCTCCGAGGTCGACCATTACCTTCGGCAAGCGCTCACGGCCTCGCTCGCGGGTAACTGCTCGACCCCATCGACCAGGTGCCCGCATGACGCTCCCCGAGCCACAGGCGGGTGGGCACACGAGGCGACACACACCTCAGTCGGCGTCCATCCACGCGTCTTCACCCAGTGGCGTCCGGTGCGGCTCGCGTGCGAGTGACGGGATGTGGAGATAGTCCTCCTCGGTCTCCATGCCGTTGCGCTCGGCCAACCGCACCAGCACCAGTCCCTCAAGAGAGAAGCTCCACTCGGTCGCGAGGAACTCCTCGGGGAAGGGGGCGGTCCGCGCCTGCGCCTCCAGCCGGTCCTTCCGCTCCGAGAGGAACACCCCGAGCGCCTGATTGAAGCCCTCCGAGTCCGCCTGAAGCAGGGCCCTGCACACGTCGAACCGGAGGTCCTCCGCGCCTCTCAACGCGCGCTCGTAGCGCACGAGCAATTCCTCGCAAGCCGCCACCGGCGCCTCCAGCACGCCATGCTGGATGAGGAACTCGACGAAGAGAAAGTCCTCCTCGTACTCCTCGCCCTGCGTCCAGGTCCGCCTCGCCCGCTGTGCAATCAGCGCCGCGCCGTGGAAGTCGCCAGCCCCCACCGCGTCGAAGAGGGGCCGCGAGCGGCTCAGCCGCAGGTCGGCGCTCCCAACCTCGCGCAGATGGTGCGCGAAGGCCCGGCCGCTCTGCTGGAGGCGCCGGAGGAAGGGCGCCGAGGTGCCCGTCAGGAAGAGCGCGCCGATGCCCGCGAGGCGGAGGTTGTCACAGAACGTCAGGATGTGACGCGCGCTCCCCGCCCCTCGGACGAGCACCCGGCGCAGCGCCCGGTTCTGGTGCAGGGCGTTCTCGATGACAGCGGGCAGGAAGCGGGAGGCCATGGGCGCACCTCGGTGCGGAGAGGAGGGGCGGGCTTCAGGCCCCTGTGGAGTGAAGCCGGAGGCAGCCCACGGCGCCCCAGGGGGAGCTGGAGACCACCAGGGCCTGCGCGGTCCGGGAGTGCCCCCGGGTGAAGGCGTGGACCGACAGGCAGACCCCCAGCGCCCCGCTCGCGGCGCCGACGTCCCCGACGGAGACACAGGGGAGCTGGACGCCATGCGCACCCAGCGCGTCCCCCAGACGGACGAGCGCGGTTCCCCACTCCCGCGCGCGCCACTCCTCGCCGTTCAGGTCCGAGTAGAGGTCCCCCTCGAAGCGCGCCGGGTCCGGGCCGCGCGCGAGCACCGCGCGGAGACAGGCCGAGAGCCCCTCCCCCTGACTGACGTGCCCCGCGTACAGGTGCAGGCGCTCCTCGGCGGTGGCCACGCCCGTCACCCGGGCAAGCGGCGCCGCGCCTCGCCCGCGCGCCGACTCCTCCTGTTCCAGCAGGAAGCACGCCCCGGCCTCACCCGGCATCAGGCCCACCGGGTTGTCGCCCACCTTGAGCCGCCCCTCCTCGTCGAGCATCCGCAGCGCCTCCGGGTCCACCAACGAGTCGACCGCGAGCACGAGGACCCGCTCGAAGCCGGCCCGCCACAGCTCGCCCGAGGCCTGCTGGACCGCGGCCGCCGTCCCCGCGGGCCCCTGGTCCACCACCCACACCTTCGCGTCGGGGAGGGCCAGCCCCAGCGCGTCGAGGAGCGGGCGGAGGCAGTCCTCGCGGACGCCCTCCAGGCCATCGTCCCCCTCCAGCTCGAAGAGCCCATCATCCCGGGAAGGGATGACCATCAGCAGGCCCGCGCGGTCCCAGAACCTCGCGTCGGAGGGGCGAGGAAGTCCCGGCGTCTCCAGCACCTCACCGAGGCAACCGCGCGCCAGCCGCAGCCACCGCCCCATCCCCACGAAGCCGTCCGTATAGCCCTGGATGGGATGCGCGGTGAGCGGCACGGTGTCTTGGGTCTCTGGCTCCAGCACCTGGAAGTGGCTCACCCTTCGAGGGCGGGAGATGCCCGCCCGGATGGCGGCGCACGAGGCAGCGGCGCCGCGCCCCACCGACGTCACGGCCCCGATGGCGGTGATGACGCCGAGCACGTCTCGCGGTGGGGCCTCGCGTGGGGCGCTCATGAAGTCATCCACCCATCGAAGCCACGCGTGAGCCGCTCCAGCGACCGCGCCCTGGCGGCCCGGAGCCGCGCGCGCTGGTGTCCGCACCAGCCGCGGGGCTCCACCTGGCAGGCCCCTCGGCTCCTGACGGCCAACTCGAAGGCCAGCGCCGGCCGGTGACGCATCGGCGCCAGGTGCAGGGCCTGGAACAACGCCTCGGGCGTCCACGGCACGCCAGCCCGGTAACGGCCCTCCGGGTCGAAGCGCTCACGAGCCTGGGCCCACCACCGCGCCACCTCGGCCACGCGGACCTGGCCGGAGCGGTGCTCGGGCGGCGGCAGGAGGGAGGACACGGCTTCGGAAGGCGAAGCCACCTCGTCCTCGTCCTCTTCCTCCGCGCGAAGGAAGAGGTCCTCCGGGGGCAGACCCGTGATGACGGAGAAGGTTCGCAGGGCCAGCCACACCACCTCCGGCGCCCGCGCCTTCAACACCTCCAAGGCCGCCTCCGCCGCTGCCATCCGTCCACTGAAGCCGAGCGCCCACAGGGCCTCCGCTCGCAGCTCGGGCCGGTCCAGCGTCCGCACCAACCGCGCCACGTCGGCGTGCCCCCCGCCAACCGCCAGCGCGAGCATCGCCAGGCGGGGCTCCGGTCCCGCTGTCGCGAGCACCTGGCAGGACTGCCAGGCCGCGCGCAGTCCACGGAGCAGCCCGACTTCCATGGCGGCGTCACGCACACGGGGGCGGGGGTCCTCCAGCCCCTTGCGAAGCCACGCCGCCAGCACCGGCGGCTGCGTCACCCGGGCGGCGCGGAAGGCGGCGGCGAGGAGCGCCGGCTCGGTGTCCGCCAGGGCAAGGCGCTCCAGGAGTGGGCCCGCGTCGACCTGCCGGAAGGCGAGGACGTCGAGCAGCTCGGCCTGGAGCGCTGGCGCCAATCGCGGCAACAGCTCGAGCAGCGCGGCGTCCAGCGCCGGGTGCTCGCACAGCGCCAACGCATGCCCCAGCCAGGGGCGCCGCGCTCCGTCTTCCTCCCACCGCGCCAGGACCAGCGCCTGCTCTCCGGCCGCGAGCAGCACGGAAGCAGCGGAGACCACCCGCCCTGGCTCATCGTCCTCCAGCGCGGGCCGGAGCAATCGGAGCGCGACGGGCGGCCCTCCCACCCGGAGCCCGTCCAGATGGGCTCGCAGCCGGGCCTCGTCGCCCGCTTCGACTTCAGACAGGGTGAAGTCAGCGGAGCCCATTGCCCGCGCTCGCTGTGCCCAGAGGAAGCTGGCCTCCTCCAGGTGCTCCGTGAGCACGTCCCACAGCAGGGGCGGACGGCGCGTCGCGGTGCGAGCAGCGGATGGACGGAGGGCCGTGTTCATTCCCTTGGCTCGTCGCTGAAGCGCAGCTCCGTCCAATGGACGTTGGTGAGCTTCCGGTCATACAGCTCCCGGGCGAGCTCCCGTCCAATGACATACTCGGCCGGGTCTCCCTCCACCCGGAAGAGCTGGGGCGCGCGCTGCATCTTCGCGCGGTCCAGGACGTACTCGCGAACGCGAAGGATCTTTTTGGGGCTCTTCGTGCTCCAGCCGATGTCACTCGCCTCGATGTCGAGGCAGTCGAAGGTGCCTATTGGATTGATGATCCAGTAGTCGTCGCTGTACGGGCGATTGCGGTGGTCGTAGATCGTGACGGGGAGATATTCAATCTCGTTCGTGCAGTGTTTCTGGATGGCCTCCTTGAACGCGGAGGAGACAATCAACATGCTCCTGCCGTTGCCAATCAGCGCCGACAGCTTGATACCTGGGTGCTCCGGGCTCATGGGGATGCGGGCGTCCTTCGGATAGATGGAACTCAACCGCTCGCCGAGGTGGGTAGCATAGGACTTGCCCTCAATCCCCTCGACGAACTGAGTGAGGAAGCAGAGGTCCCGGTTGTTGGCGTTTCCCATCGTTTCGATCAGGCGGAATCGCATCATTCGTCAGTCTCTTGAAAGGTGAGGAGCCCCGGCTCACGGCGGTGAGCCCGTCAGCATGTCCACGCCCTTGTTCCGGCCCCCACTGAGAAATTCGTGAGGGATGTCCTCCAGCGCATCTCCCGCCATGGTGCCAGCCTTCATGGCCTCGCCTGCCGCGACGATCTGCGGCTGGACCTCCATCGAAAGCAACTCCACTGCCTCCCGCGTGGCTTGGTATTCCGGGACCTCATGCTCAGCGGCGGCCTTCTTGACCCAGGAGAAGCGCTTCCTCAACTCCCTCTTGATGTACTCGCTGTAGATCGCGTGGTGAAAATGGAGTGGCGTTCTACGGTGCAGAGGCAACCCCAGCGCCACTGCGGCGTACTTCACCATCGGGAGGATGATCATGTTGAGCTGACTGTTGAGATTGTAGCCCTCCCGCATCAGCCCCGAACGGACAATCAATGGCACCCGGCCCCTGGGCTCGACGCCCTCGCCCGCTTCAACCACCACAGCCTGGAGTTCCGCGTTGGCCACGATGTGATGCGCCTCATGGTAGAAGGGCGTCCGCGCGTGGGTCTCAAAGTTCCCGTCGACAGTGAGATCCCAGGCCCCCACGGTGTCGGGTTGTCTGTCGGCATCCGTCGGCCATGTGTACTTCGCCGGGTTCTGCTGTGCCTTCAGCCGCGCCTGATGGCGGTGGCTGCAGGGGTTGCTCGGGGTGTATGCGCTGATGTGCCGGTTGACGCAGCCATGCGCGTGGTCATCGGAGAGGTAGGAGCCCTCCCAGGAGTGGGGTGACGGCGGGGGCTTCGGCTTCTTCACGGCCGCGCCCTTCTTGTCCACCGCCCCTCCTGCGCTGTGCTTCTTGCGGACCTTCTTCCTGAGCGGAGCCATCTTGACCGTTCGTTTCCTGGCCGAGGTCCGCGGCATGTTCACCATGACTGCCTCCATAAGCGCCGCGGCGCCCCGGGCCCTACCACCTGCGCCAGCGGCCTCCAGCGCGCCGGCTCAGTTGACTTGGACCTTCCCACCCTTGATGCGCTGCACCTGCTCCGCCTCGGTCTGGATGTTGACGCCACGCAGGATGACGTCCCCGTTGCGGCGAAGGGTGAGGCTCGCCTTCCCGCACTTGAGCGTGACTTCTTCCCGCGCCTCGAGCCGCACCTGCTTGCCATCCACCCGGGCTTCCCGAGGCCCGGCGCCCAGCGAATCAAGCAGGGCTTCCGTGAGCGGCGCGGAGAGGCTGCGCTGGAGGAGCCCGACGAGGACAGGCAGGGACGGGTCCCCGTTCTCGAAGAGCAGGAGCGCTCCCTGTCGCTCCACCGAGGCTCGCCGGATGGCCTCCGAAGCCAGGGGCACCGTGGTGCGCGCCAGGAGCGGACCGCGCCGGTTGCCCTTGAAGTCGACCCACAGCGCTCCGTTCGCGCTCGCCCCCGCCACCCACCCGACTCGCGGCGCGAGGATGGGCTCTTCGGAGAACATCGGTCCGGCGTGGGGCTTGCCACTGCGATTGGACGCATCCATGGCTCAGCGCTCTTTCCCGCAGGTATCGCAGGGACGTTTCTCGGGCGGCAAGCCGAGCCCGGCGACGGGCGGCTGCATCAGCGGCGAGGGAGGCGTGTTCCTGTCGTTGTGCAACATGAGGTCGAAGGCGCGCGCCACGCTCTTGCCCTCGAACTGCACATCGAAGGAGAAGTTGACGAACTCGGCCTTGCCCCGGGTCGTCCCTGAAACCACGCCTCCCACCGAGCCCGCCTCGTCACCGGTGCTCGTGCTGAAGTTCGAATCCCTCACGCAAACCGGGTTGCCTTCCACGGAGACCTTCTTGGTCCCCTCTTCGGCATCCGCGGACCTGGCGACGTTTGGATAGGGGATGGGAACCGGTCCCGCTGGACCTGGCGTCTTGCACACGTCAGGGAAGGCGACGGTGACACCCTTGGAGCCCTTGGTGACAACCGACATCTTGTTCACGCCAACGGTATTGGCCATGAAGCAGACCTACCACCCTTGCACCATGCCATGGGCCGCGAGCCGCGCAATACAGCAACTCCACACCCGCACTGTCCTGTAAGTCGCCATCCATTGCCCCTCGGTCCAGCTATCGCTCACCGGGAGTCCCCGCACCTGACGGTTCTTCCGCCCCCTGCTTCTCGCAGGCGACATGAGGTCTCTTCCCCCACGGGAGAACGACGGGATGTCCTCCACCGCGCTCACGCGACATTGCCATCAACGTTGCTCAACGCCTTTCGGCATCACGGCGAACTGGACCAGGGAGCGGGGCCGGCCAGCGGGGACCCAGTGCTCAACGCCTTTCGGCATCACGGCGAACTGGACCAGGGAGCGGGGCCGGCCAG
>JBKGHI010000369.1:0-6877 GCA_046520405.1 Myxococcus sp. 1LA | reverse complement strand
CCGCGCGCTTCAGCTTCGCCCAGCGGCGTCCGCGCGAGGCAGCGGCCCACCGCGAAGCTGGTGCCCCAGCTCCACGGCCTTGTCCACCACCGCGCCGGGGACACGCTCGCGCGGGCGCGTGGTGCGGCACGCGCTGGCGGCCACCGCGGAACCGAGGAACGCGGCGACCAGCTCCCGCCGCGTCAGTTCCACCGCTGCCACTCCGCCTCGTAGTAGTGCACCAGCACCTGGTTGTTCAGCCGGTTCACCTCCGCGGGCAAGGGGCCCATGTCCGGAGGGAACTGGGTGAGCGACGCCATCGTCGGGTCGTCCAGGAAGAGCAGCCCTTCGGGCAGCGGCCGCTGCCGGCCGGGGGCCTCGTGCGCAATCAACACGTAGCCCCACTCACCGAAGGACGGCACCAGCGCGTGGTACGGCTCCGTCCAGTAGCCCGCGGCCCGCAGCGTCGTCTCCACACACCAGAAGGAGCGCCGGGCGAACAGCGGGCTGGTGCTCTGCACCACCGCCACGCCGTCCGGCGCGATGCGCTTCTTCAGCAGCTTGTAGAAGCCCGTGGTGTACAGCTTGCCCAGCGCGAAGTTGTTCGGGTCCGGGAAGTCCACCACCACCACGTCGTACTGCGCGCTGCCTTCGGTGAGGAACTGCATCGCGTCCCCGTTGACCACCCGCATCCTCGGGTCCGTCATGGCGTGACGGTTCAGCTTCACCAGCTCCTCGAAGTTCGTCGCCAGCCCCGTAATCGCCGGGTCCAGGTCCACCAGCGTGACGGAGCGGACCTCCGGGTAGCGCAGCACCTCTCGCGCGGCCAGGCCGTCTCCGCCGCCCAGGATGAGCACGTTCTCCACCTTGCCCGCGCGCACCATGGCCGGGTGCACCAGGGACTCGTGGTAGCGGTACTCGTCCAGGCTGGCGAACTGGAGGTTCCCGTTGAGGAACAGCGAGAAGCCCCGCTTGCCGCGCGTGAGGATGATGCGCTGGTACGGAGAGCTGGACGCGTGGACCACGTCATCCGCGTAGAGCTGGTCCTCGTAGAAGGTGGTGAGCCGGTCGCCCAGGACGAAGCCCACCAGCAGCAGCACCGTCAGCACCACCGCCTTGATGCGCAGGCGCAGCGGGTTGCCCAAGAGCGGCGCCAACAGCCAGGTGCTCCACAGCGCCACGCCCGCGTTGAGCACGCCGAACAGCAGGGACGTGCGCACCAGCCCCAGCTTGGGCACCAGCAGCAGCGGGAAGGCCACGCTGGCCGCGAGCGCGCCCACGTAGTCCAGCGACAGCACCTGGCTGACCAGGTCCTTGAACTTGAGCTGGTCCTTCAGGATGCGCAGCAGGAGGGGAATCTCCATGCCCACCAGCGCGCCAATGGCAATCACGCTCCCGTACAGCGCCACCTGGAACAGGTTGGTCAGCGTGAAGGTGAGGAACAGCATCGGCGCGCAGATGCCGCCCAGCAGCGCCACCGCCAGCTCCACCTCCACGAAGCGCTGCGCCACCCCGCGGTCGATGTAGCGCGACAGGTAGCTGCCAATGCCCATGGCGAACAGGTAGCCGCCAATGACAGTGGAGAACTGGGTGATGGAGTCCCCGAGCAGGTAGCTCGCGAGCGCCCCGACGACGAGCTCATAGATGAGCCCGCACGTCGCGATGACGATGACGGTGATGTACAGCAGCGTCTTGTTCACGGCGTCACTTCACTTCGGAGTCATCCGCTGATGGCCGCGGCCACGATGATGGCCAGACCGATGATGAAGGAGCCGATGACGATGCCCACCGCCGTGTTCTGGTCGGCCTCCAGCTCCTTGTGCACGTCGAACGGCATGATGAGGCGGATGACGTAGAAGCCCGCCACGAACACCGCCAGACCGATGAGCGAGTAGATGATGCTCGCCAGCACACCCTGAACGCTGACCACCACGCCAAGTAACAACATCACTTCCCTCCCATGTAGCCGCCAGTCCACAGCAGGACGCCACCCGGCCCACGCCGGACGTTGCCCGGTACCTTGTCCCGCTCTTCCTTCGTGAAGGGGGACCAGCCTGAAATCGTCAGTGCCGCGTACCCCAGCAGCACCAGTCCACCAAACCACTTCATGAGGCGCCTCCTTCACGCATGACGACTCACTCCCCCATGTTGCTGTCCGCCCAGCGCCGCGTCTCGAAGCTGTACGAGCGGTAGATGGCCACCACGGGCCCCAGCGCCAGCAGCACCAGCGCGAAGCAGAACCAGCTCGAGTTGGGCGTGTCGTGGGTGAGCTTCACGCTGTACGACACCGGCCGGTTCGGATTCGCGTCATAGGCCGCCGTCGTGCGCAGCACGTACCTTCCCGCGGGCAACGGCGACAGGTAGGCGCTGCCGGAGGTGCCGCCCTCGCTCCAGGAGCCGTCACTGTCACGGCCGCTGTAGTAGCTCAGCTCCTCGTAGAAGCTCACCACGTCGTTCGTGTCCTGGTTCACCAGGTCGCCCTGGATGCCCACCCAGGTGTTGTCGAGCGCGGCCTGGACGTCCACCTTCATGTTGCCGCGCTTGGGGAGTTCAAAGGGCTCGCTGAAGTGCATGGCCGCGGGCGAGCCCGGCGCGGTGCCCGGCGGCACCATCACCGGCTGCTCCAACACCACGTTCTTCCCGGCGGTCGCGGACAGCACACCCGCCAGCACGAACAAGGCCAGAATCCAGATGCCGGTCCAGCTGAAGGCGGAGCGCAGCCCCGCCTTGTTCGGGTTGGGCTGGCTGGGCGCGATGCCCTCCTTCGGAGGCATCTGCTCCTTCAAGCCGAAGGCGTCCTTCACCACCTCGGGCTCCAGGTACTCACCCAGGGTGTACGTCACCTCGTCGCCGCTGACCTCCACGTTCACCGAATGCGGAGGAGCGACGTACTCCGTCGCCGTGGACCACTCGCCCGCGCTCACCTTCCAGTAGAACTCGCCCAGCACGACATCCGTGCAGATGCCGACGCGCTGAAAGCACTTGTAGCGGCGGTGCTCGTAGAAGGCGGCGACGTCAGGCGCCACCGACACCTCGCCCGCGGCCACCGGTGTCAGGAACACCCAGTGCCCGTTGGACTCCATCAGCCAGGTGAAGCCGCGCGACGCGTTGTAGAGGAGGTACTCCTCCCACGGATAGCGCACGCCATCCACGGTGTAGGAGCGCTCCAGGTAGCCGATGCAGATCCACTCCGTGCCATCCAGCTTGCCCTTGGTGCCCAGGGGGATGGTGAGCGGCCGGGCCGGCATCTCCAGCAGGCGCAGGAAGGACAGGCCGCCCTTGTTCACGTTCAGCAGCGCGCCGCAGTAGGGGCACACCACGCGCTGCGCCTTGTCCGGCGCGCGCAGCTCCAGGTTGCCGTTGCACTGCGTGCAGCGCGCCTGCTGCAGCTCCACCTTGCGCACGCGAGGACGAAGCTGCCCGGCGGGGATGCCCAGCTGCTCCAGCTTCAGCGCCTCGCCGACGAAGGCCTCGGGTGAGTGCCCGCGCGTGCCGAAGTCGAGCGTGAGGAAGGCGCCCTTGGGCCCCGTGGCGTCGACGTACCAGGCGTCCTGCGTGGGGTCCAGGTCGCTGGGGAACTGCCCCTCGGCGGACACCACGCGGCCGTGGCCCCGCTCCTCCACGACCCACGCGCGCTCGCGCAGGTGCAGCCGCTCACCCGGGTGCAGGTCCTCCAGCGCCACGCCCTCTTCCACGCCCATGTCGAACATCAGGTGGAAGGCGCCCTCGGACTCGCTGAGCCAGCCGGTGCGGCCGTCCGCGAACTCCACGTACCACTCGTCCCACGGCCCCGCGCCGTGGTCCTTCTGCAGGTGCCCGACGATGGTGTACGCCACCTTGCGGTAGCGCCCCTCCGCCCGGAGCTGCAGCGGGGAGTCGGTGGGGACGATGCGGCCAATCTTCCCGTGGGACTCGAAGTCCAGCCCCTTGCGGGCCACCACCGTCTGGCAGTAGCTGCACACCACCACCTGCGCCGAGCCGGCGGTGAACTCCACCATCGCGCCGCACGATGGACACTTCCCCTGCGTCACGCCGTCACCCCCCGCTTCAGCTCACGCACCACGCACGACGTCGCGCCCAGGTGGCGCGCCAGCAGCGCCTCGAAGTCCGGGCGCTGGCGCTCACGGCAGCAGTACACGTTGAGCGCGGCGAACCCGTGCTCCGGAAACGTGTGGATGCCCAGGTGGCTTTCGGCCAGCAGCGTCAGGCCGGTGATGCCACCGGGCTCCGGGAACACGTGCCACTGCGGCTGGCCCACGACCTTCAGGTCCAGCACGACGATGAGCTCCTCGAAGAGCGCCGCCAGCGCCGCCGCGTTCTTGAGGCTGCCAGGCAAGCAGCCGCTGGCGTCAACCAGCCATTCCTGTCCGGTGGTCAGCTTCGAAATCCTCCCGTCCGCGGACTTCTTATCACGGGCCCACCAGCACGTCCGCGCGCAAGTCTCGCCCGCGGCTTTTCAAGGCCGCGTTGGCATCCGGCTTTCGCTTCCCGCTACGCTGACTTAAGAGATGACGCCGCCGCTGGAGCCTCCACGTCCGCAGTCCACACCACCGGCGCCTGGCGCCATCCACCGGCTCACCCGCACGCTGCGTGGCCTTCCTCCCGCCGAGCGCTGGTGGGGCCCTGGCTGCGCGGACATGGCCGGCTGGTTGAAGCACGCGGCGTCGTCCCTTCCCGAAGAGGACATCACCCCGCGCTTCCGCGCGTTGCTCGCGCGCGTGCGGCAGGGGCTCACCGTGCTGCCGGAGGAGGCGAAGCGCCACCAGTACGTGCTGGTGCGCGGCATGCTGGGTGACGAGCTGCCCGGCTACATGCTGGACAACGTGCAGCGGCTGGAGCGCCGGGGCCTGGACGTGCGCGAGGCCGCGGTGGACACCGAGGGACTGCTCGCGGACAACGTGGCGGTGCTCCGCGAGGTGCTGCGCGACGCGGAGTACTTCGGCCGCACCGTGGTGATGGTGGGCCACAGCAAGGGCGGCGTGGAGTGCACGGCCACGCTGGCGCGCTACCCGGAGCTGCGCCACGTGGTGCGCGCGGTGGTGACGCTGCAAGCCCCGTATGGCGGCTCGTCCATCGCGCACGACCTGGCCACCACGCCCCAGCTCCGGCGGCTCATCGACTTCGCCTTCCCGCTGCTGTTCCACGGCGTGTCCCGCTCCGTGGAGGAGCTGTCCTATCCCCAGCGGCGGGCCTTCATCGAGAAGTACCCCTACCCCGCGGACATCCCCACCGTGTCGCTGGCCACCTCGCGCCTGTCGCGCATCTCCACGCTGTATCCGCTCCAGCGCTACCTGCATGAGCGCTACGGCTACCTGGCGGACGGCATGGTGACGGCGGTGGACGCGGAGGTGCCCGGCGCGCGCGTGGTGCGGCTGGACGACATGGACCACGCGGAGGCCGCGCTGCGCGGCCTGCCGGGACTGGTGCGCTATCACCCCGGCGACGTCACCGAGGTGATGGTGGCGTTGGCGCTGGAGACGCGCTGAGCCTCACGCCGAGGGCGGCGCGAACGTCACCTTCTTCATCACGTGCTCGATGGTGGAGAAGCGCAGCGCCATCTCATACAGGCGGCGGGCCAGCGCGGCGTCCTCCTTCACGGCCACGCCCAAGTCCTCCCGGCTGACGCCCGTGAAGCTCGCCAGGTCCCCCAGCATGGCGTCCGTGGCGGCCCGGTCCGGCTGGATGCCGTCGCGCTCGGCGATGGCGCGCAGGGCCAGGCTCAGCGTCAACCGGTACACCGCGTCCGCGCGGGTGAGCGGATCCTTCAGCCAGCCCTCCAGCGCCTCCTGCAGCTCGTCCGGCTGGAAGTCCTTGCGCTGGAGGATGGGCCGCTCGGCCTCCGCCCAGCGGCGGCGCAGCTCCTCGTCCACCAGGGCCGTGGGCAGCTCCACCGGCGTGCGCTCCACCAGCAGGTCCATGACGCGCTCCTGGGTGAGTCGCGCGCTCTCGTCGGCGCGCTCCTGGGCCAGGGCGTCCCCCAGCTTGCGCATGACGTCGGTGATGGAGCCCATGCCCAGCCGCGCCAGCAGCTCCGGCGCATCGTCCTCCAGGAGCGTCAGCTCCCGCGCCGCCGTCACCTCCACGAGGAAGCGCGCGGGCTGCCCCCGCAGGGCCTCCACGGGATAGGTGTCCGGCAGCGTCAGCTCGATGCCCAGCGACTGTCCCACCTTCGCGCCCTCGAGCGCCTCGAAGAAGCCGGGCAGCACCGGGTCCGGCGCCACGCGCACCCACCAGTCCTCGCGGGCGGAGAAGGGCATCAGACGGTTGTTGGCGAAGCCGAGCACGTCCAGTTGGACCTCGTCCTCGGCCGCCACGTCCTCGCCCGGCGCGCGCTCGCGGACCGCGGCGTGCTGCCGGCGGAGCGCATCGAAGCGCTCCACCAGGTCCTGCTCCGTCAGCGGCGCGGGCAGCACCCGGTCCACCGACAGGCCTTCCAGCGAGGGCGCCTCCACCGAGGGCAGCTGCACCGGCTCGGTGGAGTCCAGCTGCAGCGCAGCCGGCATCTTCTTCATGATGCCGAGCGCGTGCAGCTCGGCCAGCGAACGGGCATTCTTGCGACCGCCCTGCGAATCATCGTGGGTCGTCATGGTCTCTGGCTCCGTACCCTTCGGATAGCACAACGCTCCGGGAGGACCGAAGCCCCCCGGAGCGTTGGGACTGACGACGCAGTGCTTCCTAGAAGAACGAACCGATGAAGCTGGACACGGTGGAGACCACCGCGCCGGCCTGGCTGACCACCGGGATGTTGGTGGCGGCGGCGATGGAGCCCAGCGCCGTCACGCCGGCGGTGATCTTCTTGCCCGTGGAGGCGTTCGGGTCCGCGATGGTGCTCACGGCGACGGCCGTGTCCGCCGCGGCGATGGCGACGTTCAGGCCCGGCGCGAAGCGGCCCGCGGCG
>JBKGHI010000368.1:0-6894 GCA_046520405.1 Myxococcus sp. 1LA | reverse complement strand
GGCCAGCCCATCCGTGGGCCCGCGTGGTCGAGCAGCGCGCCACGCGCACGCAGGGCCGCGCCCCGCAGGCCGCGCTGGTGCTCCGCGAAGCGCCGCGAGTACGAGGCCAACACCTCGTCCGTCAGCAACTCCTCCAGCGCCGCGCCGCTCTCCGAATCCACCAGCCGGGCACCATCCCCACCGGAGGGGTCCAGGTCCTCCGCGTCCAGCACCTGCGCCAGGAAGAGCCCGGACGCGCCACGCGCCAGCCGCGCGCACAGCGCGGGCAGGTCCGCCTCGAAGAGGAAGTCACTCACCACCACCCGAAGCCCACACGGCCGCAGCGGCGGCAGGCGCCCCAACGCCTCCGGCAAGCCGTCCTTCGCATCGAAGTCCGCCGCCTCCAGGGCCGTCCTGCACGCCGGCCCCTGAACGCGCTCCGGCCGAGCCCCCGCCACCAGCAGCGTGGGCGTCAGGCCCTGCCGCGCCGCCACCTCCGCCGTCAGCAGCGCCACCTCCCGCGCGCACGAGGCCTTGCGCGGGGACAGCGCCATGGAGAGAGAGCCGTCCAGCACCACCTCCACGCGCGGCGACACCTCATCCTGGCGGATGCGCAGCACCAGCTCGCCCGTCCGCGCCACCGCGTTCCAGTCCACCTGCCGCAGGTCGTCGCCCGGCTGGTACGCCCGGAAGTCATGCAGCTCCAGCGCGCTGCCCGCGGACGTGGCGCGCACCTCGCCCACGAGGCCCCGGTGGGGCACCCCTGGGCAGCGCCAGGGCCAGCCCCGGCACCAACCGCGCGACGGCGGACGCGTCCATCCGCTCGCTCACGACGCGTGGGCCCGCCGCTCACGCTCCACGAGCATCCGGTCCGTCGCGAACGCGGCCAGCAGCGCGACGCCGAAGACGAAGGACAACAGCTCCCAGGACATCTTCGGACCAGACACCCCGTAGTCGTACGCCGCGAAGTTCACGATACCGACCACCGGGTTGAGCAGGTTGAGGATGGGGTCGTCCCCGTCATGCCCCATCAGCACGGCCAACAGCGGCGGCAGCGCCGAGGCCAGCGCCACGGAGGCCACGAACAGCAGGCGCACCGCCACGGGCGTGGCCAGCCGGTCCGGTCGAATCCTCCGGCTCAACCCCACCGCCAGTGACAGGAAGAGCACCCCGTACGCGGGCATCGACAGGGTGGCCATTCGCAGGGAGAGCCCCTTCCGCGGCAGGTCCGAGGACAGCGTCTGCAGGCCCCAGAACAGCGCCCCCCAGGCGGCCAGCAGGAACACCATCCAGCGGAAGCCTCGCAGCGCGCCGGGCCGCAGCACGGACCAGGGCCGCGTGGCCGCGCGCAGGGGACGCGCCTGGCCGTCCACGTCCGCCACCACGAACATGCCCACGAAGATGAGGTGGGCGCAGCCCAGAAGCCCGAACATCTCCGGCACGATGTGCTTCCGTCCCTCCAGCCACCAGATGGCGATGCCAGCGGCCATGCCCACCAGCACCTGCACCCCCACCGCGCGACGAGGCCCCCGCGTGTAGTCCTCCGTCGGCAACGCCAGCCGGGACGCGGCGGCCTCGAAGAGCAGCCAGCCGTCCAGCAGCATCAGCAGCAGGACAAGGAACACCAGATACGCGAAGCCCGAGTCGCTCAGCATCCGGTCGCCCATGTCGGCCATCGCATAGGCGCCGCCCAGCCCCTGCACGAGCGCCAGGCCCAGCGCGCCCAGCAATCCGAAGTGGACGAAGGCCCGGCCCATGCGGCCGTCCGCCAGCGTCGCCGCGCACACGCTGGCCACCGTGAGGAACACGAGCCACGCGCCGCCCGCCACCAGCACCATCAGAATCGTGGGCAGGGCGATGCCGTTGAGGAAGTAGCTGAAGAGGAGAAAGGGCCCCGCCGCGGAGGCATACAGGGCCGCCTGCACCAGGAACGACGCCACCTTGCCCCGCAGGATGCGGCGCGGGCCCAGGCCGGTGAGCACCAGCAACACCCACGTCTCGTCCTCGCGCTCACGGGCCAGTGAGCGGTAGGCGCTGTACGGGATGACGAAGAAGTGCGCGACGCCCAGGCAGACGAAGAAGGAGAAGAAGTAGCCCTGGCCGTGGCGCGCATACGCGCCCTGGCGCGTGTCCACGTACGCGACCAGCGCCACCACCAGACAGGCCAGCAGCATCAGTCCGAAGCACACCCAGAAGACTCGCGTGCGCAGTCCCTGCCGGAGTTCCTTCACCACCAGCGGGTTGAGCCGGTCCCCCCAGCGCTGAGACCAGGACTCCGCCGCGACGAGCCGGCCGCCGCCCGATGACGCCGGCTCCTGTGCCGTAGGACTCATCGCCGTATCCATGGGCGCGCTCACGCCACCCTCCCCTTCGTCACCGTCATGAAGGCATCCTCGAGGTTCCGCTCTCGCGCGCTGAAGGCGCACACCGGCAGCCCCACGGACACCAGCGTCGCCAGCAGCACCGCCGCCGCCGCGTCAATCTGCGCGGGGCCCGCGCCCGCCTCCAGCTCCAACCGCACACGCAGCGACTCGCCCTCCCTCGCGACACGCGTCACGCGCGGCTGCTCCAGCAGCAACCGCTCCGCGCGCGCCCAGGCGTCATTCCCCGCGTCGCCCACCGCCAGCCGCACCGTCAACTCGGGCGTCACCGCCGCGCCCGACTCCTGCTGCTGGAGCAGGTCCGCCACCTTGCCGGTGGCCAGCAAGCGCCCCTGTTCGATGATGGCGCAGGTGTCGCAGATCTCCGCCAGCTCCGTGAGGATGTGGCTGGAGATGATGACCGCCTTGCCCTGGTCCGCCAGCGCGCGCAGCAACTCGCGCAGCTCGATGCGGGCGCGTGGGTCCAACCCGTCCGCGGGCTCGTCCAGCAGCAGCAGCGAAGGGTCGTGCAACAGCGTGCGCCCCAACGCCACCCGCTGTCGCATGCCCTTGGACAGCGCGGTGGTGAGCCGGCTCGCCAACGACGTGAGGCCGGTGAACTCCATTACCGACTCCACCCGCTGCCGGCGCGCCGCGCCCTTCAACCCGTAGGCGCGCGCGAAGAAATCCAGGAACTCGAAGACGGTGACGTCGTCGTAGGTACCATACCGGTCCGGCATGTAACCGATGAGCGGGCGGGCCAGGTCCGGCGCGTCCACCAGCGAGTGCCCGTTCAGCAGCACCTCGCCCGACGTGGGCACGTCCAACGTGGCCAGGATGCGCAGCGTGGTGCTCTTGCCCGCGCCGTTGGGCCCGATGAAGCCCAGGATGCTGCCGGCCTCCAGGGAGAACGACACGTCATCCACCGCTCGCAGCGGCCCGTAGTCACGCCGCAGTCCCTTCACCTCCAGCAGGCTCATGGCCGCCCCCCTTCCGCCTGGCCCCGCACCAGATGGACGCCCGCCTCCAGCTCCACTTCGACGGCGGACGAGGGCATCGGCCCCAAGCCGCCCAGCCGCGCCACGAAGCCGCCTTCCGGGAGCGGGACGCGGAAGTTCACTTCCGCCGCCTCGAACCGTTCGTGGGCGAGCGGCCGCCCATCGGCCCCCAACAACAACTGGCTCACCGGCGTCTCGATCTCCGGCAAGGGCTCGCCCAGTCCCCCCTCCGCGCCATCCTCCAGCGCGGGCAGCGCATAACGCTGGTTCCCCACCCGGACGACCCCCTTCTCCATCCGCGCCCCCAGCGCGTTCTGGACGCGGACGGTGCCGCCTTCGCTCCGCACGACGAGCCGCGCGCGAGAGGGCAGCACGGCCACCTCGCCCCACTCGCGGTAGGTCCGCGGCGGCAGGAAGCCGTGCGTCACCGTCAGGCCGCTCGTCCAGTCCAGGTCGGTCAGCGCATCGTCGTGGCTGTCCGGGGGGAGCAGCACGCTCGTCACCGGGAAGCGCACGGGCCCCGAGGACACGTTGGCGTACCAGGCCGAAACACCGAGCGTCACCGCGCGCGAGCGCTCCGAATCCAACCACGTGAGGCTGTAGCGCGCGGCGTGCACGGCGAAGCCATCCACCAGCACGGACCACGCGACGAGCGCCACGCAGGTGATGATCGACACCGCGGGCACCGCGATCAGCACCGCCACCGGGCCCTGACGCCGCGCCAACATCAGCGCGCCCGGCCCCACCGCCAGCACGAAGACGAAGATGAGCAGCAGGAACCGCCCCACCGGCGCCATGGCGTTGTCGAGCAGCGGCGCGACGCCGCCAGCGAGCGCGTTGCCCCGCTCCCACCGGGGCGCCGGCCCCACGGGCGTCACCACGCCGGGGATGGTGGCCCCCAGCATGCCGTTCACCACCTGCCCGCATTCTTGCGCGGAGCGGCACAGCCGCACGATGCCAAAGCCATACGGAACGGACTTGCCGGTGACGTTCTCAGTGAACAGCGGCAGGCGCTCCGGCATGTCGCTCGAAGGTTGCGTCACGATGAGCCGCCCCCCCGACGCGGCGTAAGCCTCGAGCACGGCCCAGACATCCGCGGGAATGGCGGCCGTGTCACCGGGCACCACCACCACGGAGTAGCCCACGTAGGAGGACAGCTCGCGCGGCGCATCCCTGGGCTCGATGGCGCGGACGGAGAACAGCGGGCTGCCGCTCGCCTCCACCCGAGGCACGCCGACCGTGTCGTCGAAGTCCTCGAGCGAGCCCAGCACCAGCACCGAGCCCCCGTAGGAACTCCCCACGTAGACGTGGTTCAGCAACGGCTCCAGGCCAGGCACATCCACCCCCAGGGTGCCCATCTGGAACGCGGCGGGCAGCGGCAGCCAGGCGATGAGCCGCTGGCGTGGAGCCACCTCCACGGTGCGCGAGGTGGCGCGCGTCGCTGAGCCAACATGTCCCTGAAAGGTCAACCGGACCTGGAGGGGCACGGGCCCTGTGTTCTGGAGCACGACATCCAGGGGGGTGTAGCCACGCGAAGGCCGCAGGGCTCCGCTCCGGAACGAGATGCGCAGGTCGCCGTGCGTGCGCGACTCGAAGGTGCCGGATGCGTCCATGTACCCGTAGCCGGAGGGCGCGGGTTCGGCTGCGGGCGACATCGCGGACGCGCTCGCGGCGCCCAGGACGAGCAGGGCCAATGCCACCGTCCACGCGCTACGCACGCGGCACCTCGGGAATGGCCTGGAGCAGCGCGCGCACCACGTCCGCCGCGCTGACCTTCTCCAACGAGGCCTCGTAGGCGAGCACCAGTCGGTGATTGAGGGCGGAGGGCGCGGCGGCCACCACGTCGTCGAAGCCCACGTTGGGCCGGCCTCGCAGCAGGGCCAGCGCGCGCCCCGCGGCCGCGAGCGCGAGTGCCGCGCGAGGACTGGCGCCATAACGGACGAAGCGACGCACGGCCTCGGGCGCCGAGGGCTGACGCGGGTCGGTGGCCTCCACCAGCCGGCCGATGAAATCCGCCACGGGCCCGGGCAGGTGCACGCGGTCCGCGGCGGCGAAGAGGCGGCCCAGGCCTTCCGCGTCCAACACGGATGACAGCTCCGGCGGCGCGCCACGCACGCGCGTGGTCAGCAGCGTGCGCAGCGTCTTCGCCCCCACGGGGGGCACCTGGATGCGGAAGAGGAAACGGTCGAGCTGCGCCTCGGGCAGCGGATAGGTGCCCTCCAACTCAATGGGGTTCTGCGTGGCGAGCACGAAGAAGGGGTCCGGCAGGCGGCGCGTCTGGCCCAGCACAGTGACGCTGCGCTCCTGCATGGCCTCCAGCAGCGCGGACTGCGTCTTCGGGCTGGAGCGGTTGATTTCGTCCGCGAGCACCAGACTGGCGAAGAGCGGGCCCTCGCGGAAGACGAAGTCGCGGCGGCCCTCGCCCTCCAGCACGTAGGTGCCGGTGATGTCACCGGGCAGCAGGTCCGGCGTGAATTGGATGCGGCGGAACGGCAGCGACAACAGCCGCGCCAACGCCTTGCACAGCTCCGTCTTGCCGAGGCCCGGCAGGCCCTCCAGCAACACGTGTCCCCGGGCGAGCACGGCCACCACCACCTGCTCGACGACGGACTCCTGGTCCAGCATGACGGTGTTCAGCCCATCCTTGAGCCTTGCCGCCACCTCCGCCGCTCCCTGTGCCTCGGCGGGACTGAGAAGCTCCGCTGCCACGTCATTGCCCCCTTCCAGACGACTCGCCACCAAAGTACCGCTTCACCATGTCCCGATTGCGGGGAAGCAGCGGCGCCGCGCCGGGCCCCGCCGTCGCATCGCCCCGCGCCTGCGTGCCCTGCGCTCCGCCCGGGCCCGAGGGACCTGCCTGCCGCCGAGGGTCCGCGGCCCGCAGGCCCCAGAGTTCCTCGCCCTCGTCGCCTCCGCGTCCGGGAGGCAGCGGCTCGAAGGCGAGCCGTTCCGGGTCCATCTCCGCCTTGTCGCCAAAGACGAGCGGCTGGCTGCCCCCCCCGCGCGATACGCCCGCGCCCTTGCGGACACCACGGCTCGCGTGGCCCTGCTGTCCCTGGCCGGATTGCCCCTCACCTTCGCCCTCGCCACCCTCGCGTCCCGACTGCCCCTGCCTTGTTGCCCCTGGCCCGAGCCTTCTTTACGGGAGCCCTCGCTGCCTGCCCCCTGGCGACGAGCCTGGGACTCGGGCCGGTTGGCGCCATTCGAATCGAAGCGGTTCTCCAGCGACTGGCGCCTGCGCTCCAGACTCTCGCGCAAGCTGGCAATCTGGTCCGGCGAGCCAGAGGCCCGCGCGCGGGACGAATCCGTCCGCGACGATTCGCCGTTCCCAGATTCGTTCGACGCCCCCTCCTGCTGATTCCCGCCCTCCCCATCCGCGTCCGACGAACGCCCCTCCGCGCCACCCTCCAGCGCCATCAACGCGTTCTCCAGCGCCTCGCGCTCACGCGTGGCCGCCTCCGCGCTCCCCGCGGCGCCCAGGGCGTCCTCCAAGGACCGGGCGGCCTCCGCGGCCTGGGCCAGTTGCGCGGCGGCCTCCGCGGCCTGCTCGGCCAGCC
>JBKGHI010000367.1:0-6930 GCA_046520405.1 Myxococcus sp. 1LA | reverse complement strand
CCGGACGCGCTGGTGGCCCTGCTGAGGCTGGCGCGCGAGGAAGGCGTCCCCGTCTCGATTCTGGGCGGCGGCGCCAACACGCTGGTGGGAGACGGCGGGGTGCCCGGCCTGACGCTGAAGCTGCCCGGGGACCTCTTCCCGGAGGTGGCTGACGTGGGCCCCGAGGAGGGGCGCCTCACGCTGGGCGCGGGGGCGGCCATCGTCCGTCTCATCAACGTCATGAGGGCCCACGCGCTGGTGGGCGCCGAGTTCCTGGCCGGCATCCCCGGCACGCTGGGCGGCGCGGTGTCGATGAACGCCGGCACCAAGAATGGCGAGGCCTTCCGCGTCATTGAAGCGGTGGAGGTGGCCACGGCGGACGGGGTGGGGTGGCTGACGAAGGCGCAGGTGCCGCACGCCTACCGTCATTCCGAGCTGCCGCCGGGTGGCGTCGTCACCCGGGTGCGTTTCGCACTGCGCAAGGGGGACGTGGTGGCCTCCAAGGCCGTCATGGACGCGGACCTGGGTTACCGGAAGCGGACACAGCCGCTCAGTCAGCCCAACTTCGGCAGCGTCTTCACCAACCCGCCAGGCGACCATGCCGGGCGGCTCATTGAACTGGCGGGCCTGAAAGGGTACTCGCTGGGGCGCGCGCAGGTGTCCACCCTGCACGCCAACTGGATTGTGAACCTGGGCGGTGCCACCGCCCGTGACGTGCTGGGGCTCATCACCTTCATGCAACTGCGGGTGCTCGAGACGTCCGGCGTCGACATGAAACCCGAAGTCAAGCGCCTGGGAGACTTCCTGTGACTCCGAACCGCGGTGCCTTCACGAAGGACGAGCTCAAGCAGAAGCGTGTTGGCGTGCTGTTGGGCGGGATGTCCGCGGAGCGCGACGTCAGCCTGCGCACCGGTGAGGCCGTGTCCGGGGCGCTGCGCGGGCTGGGTTACAACGTGGTGGACATCGACGTGGGCCGGGACTTGCCCGCGCGCCTGGCGGCGGAGAAGGTGGACGTGGCGTGGCTGGCCGTCCACGGGCGCTATGGCGAGGACGGCTGCCTCCAGGGGCTGCTGGAGTCGCTCTTCATTCCGTATACCGGCAGCGGCGTGCTGGCCTCGGCGCTGGGCATGGACAAGGTGTACGCCAAGCAGGTCTTCGTGGCCCACGGCATCCCCACGCCCGCGTACCGGTCCTTCCGGGACGCCGCGTCAGCGCTGGCGGCGGCGGACAGCCTGCCCTTCCCGTTTCCAGTGGTGGTGAAGCCCAGCCGCGAAGGCAGCAGCGTGGGCGTGCACATCTGCAAGACGCGGGACGCCTATGAGGCCGCGGTGAATGACGCGGCGAAGTACGCGGGCTCCCTGCTGGTGGAGCAGTTCGTCAAGGGACGCGAAGTGCAGGGTGGAGTCCTGGACGGTGAGGCCCTGGGCGTCATCGAGGTCCGCGCCGCGCGCGAGTTCTACGACTACGACGCGAAGTACAAAGCGGGCACGGGCACGCAGTACCTCTTCCCCGCGCCCCTGCCTCCGGATCAGTATGCGCGGGTGAACGAGGTGTGTCTGGCCGCGCACCAGGCCCTGGGGTGTAGCGGGGGCTCCCGGTCGGACGTCATCGTCACCGACGGAGGCGAAGTGTTCCTGCTGGAGACCAACACGCTGCCGGGCATGACGGCCACGAGCCTCCTGCCGAAGATTGCCGCGGGGCGTGGAATCGACTTTCCCGCCCTGTGCGAGCGCCTGCTGCTGGGCGCGTGCCTCAAGGCCTGAACGTCCGAAATCGATCCGGCGCAACTTGGCGTCGGTCTCCTTCGAAAATTTCCGAAGCCCCTGTGCGGCGGCTGCGCTACAGCGACGTGGCTGTAGCCAAAAACTGGCGTGGCTCCCCAACCGCGCACAGCATGCGTCAACCCTTTTCTCCCCATGGCCTTCGGTAAATCCAAGAACCGCCGCCGTCAGGACGCCGCCCAGCAGAAAGAGGCGGTCCGGGGCGCGGTGCGCTCGCACGGGCCGGGCGTGCTCAAGGTGCTGGGGCTGACCCTGGGCACCGGGCTGCTGGTGTGGGGTGGGGTGGCGCTGCGGGAGTGGGCGCTGACGTCGCCGACCTTCGAATTGGAGGCGGTGTCCTTCTCCGGCCTGCAGCGCGCCTCCCGGGTGGAGCTGCTGCGGCTGGCGGCGCTGACGAAGGGCCAGAACCTGTGGACGCTGGACGTGCCCGCGCTGGAGCGCGCCATGGACCAGCACCCCTGGCTGCGCACGGTGGAGGTGACGCGCCGGTTCCCCAACCGCGTGTCGGTGGAGGTGACGGAGCACGCGCCGGTGGCCATGGCGGTGCTGGGGGAGCTGTACGTCCTGGACGAGGAGGGCGAGCCCTTCAAGCGGGTGACGCCCGGGGACGGACTGGACTTGCCCCTGGTGACGGGCCTGGACCGGGAAGGTTACGTGGCGGACCCGGCGGCGGCGCGGGAGCGCCTCCGTTCGGCGCTGTCGGTGGCGAGCGCGTACGCGCGGCTGTCACCGGACAAGGCCGAGCAGCTGTCGGAGGTCCGCCTGGAGGCGCAGAGCCTGACGCTGGTGACGGCGTCCGGGCAGGAAGTGCGCCTGGGTGAAGGAGATTCGGAGGTCAAGCTGCAACGTCTGGCCCGTGTCCGGCGCGAACTGGGCGCGAGGGGGCTTGCAGCGGAGATCATTCACCTGGATAACCGTGCCCGGCCCGGCTGGGTGGCGGTGAAGATTTCGAGCCCCGCGTCCGAGAGGAGCGGGGCTTCGATGCGGTAAGAGGACGCGCCCCTTTCACGAGAGTGGGGGGCCTGGGAGGGTTGTCATGGCGAAGCAGAAGTCGGGGGAGATCATCGTCGGCCTCGACATCGGCACGACGAAGATCTGCGCCATCGTCGGAGAGCTGACCGACAGCGGCATCGACATCATCGGTATCGGTACGCATCCGTCGAAGGGTCTGCGCAAGGGCGTGGTGGTGAACATCGAGGCGACCGTCTCTTCCATCCGCCGCGCGGTGGAGGAAGCGGAGCTCATGGCGGGGGCGGAGATTTCCCACGTCTACACGGGCATCGCCGGAGGCCACATCAAGGGCTTCAATTCCCAGGGCATTGTCGCCGTCAAGGACAAGGAGGTCCGCGAGGCGGACATCGCCCGGGTGATTGACGCGGCCAAGGCCGTGGCGATTCCGCTGGACCGGGAGGTCATCCACGTCCTCCCGCAGGAGTTCATCATCGACGACCAGGGCGGCATCAAGGAGCCCCTGGGCATGGCCGGCGTCCGTCTGGAGGCCAAGGTCCATATCGTCACCGGCGCGGTGTCCAGCGCGCAGAACATCGTCAAGTGCGCCAACCGCACCGGGCTCAACGTCTCCGACATCGTCCTCCAGCCGCTGGCCAGCGCGGAGGCGGTGCTGGGCGAGGACGAGAAGGAGCTGGGCGTGTGCCTCGTCGACATCGGCGGCGGCACCACGGACATCGCCATCTTCTCTGGCGGCTCCATCGTCCACACGGCGGTGATTGCGCTGGGCGGCAACAACCTCACCAGCGATATCGCCATTGGCCTGCGCACCCCCGCGCACGAGGCCGAGCGCATCAAGCAGAAGTACGGCTGCGCGCTGTCGTCGCTCATCAACAAGGACGACACCATTGAAGTGCCCAGCGTCGGGGGCCGTCAGCCCCGCGTGCTCGGGCGGCAGATTCTCTGCGAAATCCTGGAGCCGCGCGTGGAGGAGATCTTCCAGCTCGTGCACCGCGAAATCCAGAAGTGCGGCTACGAGGACCTGCTGGCCTCGGGCGTGGTGATTACGGGTGGCTCCACGCTGCTGGCCGGCATGCCGGAGCTGGCGGAGGAAGTGCTGGGCCTGCCTGTCCGCCGCGGGATGCCGCGCGGCATCGGCGGCCTGGTGGATGTGGTGAAGAGCCCCATGTACGCCACCGGCGTGGGCCTGGTCGTCTACGGCGCCCGCCACCTGGACCGGCGCATGTTCCGCATCCGCGAGGAGAACGTGTACAAGAAGGTGAAGGGCCGCATGCGCGAGTGGCTCGAGGAAATCTTCTGACGCGCCGGGCCGAGCGCCCACCGTGTCACCGAAGGGCTCTCCGAAAGGGGGGCCCTTTTTTGTTGTCGCCCAGCCACACCCTGCGTCCCGGCTGACGCGTCAGCGTCCTGTTTTGACGCGTCAACCAACCTGGTGAGTTGCCCTCTTGAGCGCGTGAACCGGTCCGGTTTCCGGAATCTGGATCCGTGGTTCAGATGGGGCGCCGGCTACCCCTGGGGCCGGGCGCTGAAATCCTCGGAATGCGGAGGGTCGTAGAGTGGACAGAGGCTGGCTCTCGGATTGCTATGTGCGGCATTTGCCGCTGGGCCCACACCCCCCAACGACCCCAGGTTTATGAATCGAACGACCTTTTACGTCCCCCTGCTTAGTCGGGTTTTCCGAGGGCGCCTTGGCTTGGCCATCGCACCTCTTGCGCTGCTGTGCGCGGCGCTGATGGGGCCCGTGGCGAAGGCCGCGGCGGACACCTTCGGCCTGGGGGACGGGACCGATGGCGCGTTGACCGTCAACATCGCCAACTCGGTCATCAACACCTACACGCGCGTGTCGGCCGCGGTGCCAGCGGGGCAGAGCTTCGTGCAGGTGGCGTCGACCACGGGCTTCGCGGTGAACGACCTGGTGATGGTGTACCAGACCACGGGCCTGACGGCGCCCGCCTCCGGGAGTCAGACGCCCGTCAACCTGGTGGGGAGCCCGGTGGGCCGCTGGGAGTTCGCGCGGATTCAGAGCCTGACGGCGACGCGGCTCAACTTCTCGCAGCCGCTCACGGTGGCCTTCGCGGCCAACGCGACGCAGGCGATTCGGGTGCCTGAGTACTCCAGCGTGACGGTGAACGCCGCGGGCAGCATCGTGGCGCGGGCCTGGGATGGCACCACGGGCGGTGTGGTGGTCTTCCTGTCGCAGGGGCAGGTGAACAACGTGGGCGGCATCCACGCGGATGGCCGGGGCTTCCGCGGTGGCTTCGCCTGGAACGGTGACGGAGATGGCTGCACCGGTCTGGACCAGGCCTGGCCGGGCGGGACGGAGAAGGGTGAAGGCCTGGTGCCTGGCCGTTTCGGCAATGGTGCCTTCCCGCCTGCCGCTGGCACGACGGGCCGGGGCAACATCGCGAACGCGGGTGGTGGTGGCGTCTGCCACAACTCGGGTGGTGGCGGCGGCAGCAACGCGGGCGCGGGCGGCATCGGTGGTCGGACGTGGGTGGGTGAAGAGCCTCCGGCCTCCCGGCCGGAGGGCGGTCTTGGTGGTGCTTCGCTGACCTTCGATGCGGTGTCGCATGCGGTGTTCGGCGGCGGTGGTGGCGCGGGCCACGGCAACGACGACGCCGCGGGCGGCGGGAGCGCGGGTGGCGGTGTGGTGTTCATCCGCGCGGCCTCGCTCACTGGAGCGGGGCGCGTGTCGGCGGACGGGCTCGCGGGCGGCAACGCTGTCGGGCTTGCGAATGACGCCGCGGGTGGCGCTGGCGCTGGCGGTACCGTGTATCTGCGCGTCACTGGCGCCCTGCCGTGCTCGGCGAATACCGTGACGGCCCGGGGTGGCGCGGGTGGCGGCACCACATATGACCAGCACGGAACGGGCGGCGGCGGTGGCGGTGGCCGCGTGCTGCTTCAGGGCGCGGCGGTGGGCTGCACCCCGGTCGTCACGGGCGGTGTGGCGGGTACGCAGCCGACGGCCAATGCTCCGGACGGACTCACGTATGGCGCCGCCCCTGGCAGCCCGGGTGTCGTCACCCTCCTGCCGGGTGCCTTCCCGACGAGCGTGCCGGCCCCCGTGGTGGTGACGCCGGCCAACGGCTCCACCACGGGCTTCCGCCCGCCCATGACCGGTACGGCCACCGCGAACTCCACGGTGGTCATCTTCGTGGATGGCGTCGAACTGGCCCGTGTGGTGGCGGACGCTTCGGGCAACTTCACCTACACGCCGACCGTGGACCTGGCCGTCGGCGCGCACACGGTGAATGCCTACGCCCTGGTCCAGGGCGTCGCGTCCGTGCGGAGCAACACCAACACCTTCACCGTGAGCGCCGACACCACGCCTCCGGACACCACCATCGTCGCGGCTCCGCCGTCGGTGACGGGCTCCAACAGCGCCACGTTCACCTTCACTTCGAACGAGAGCCCGGTGACGTATGAGTGCTCGCTGGACGATGGCCCGTGGGTGGCTTGCACGACCCCTCGGACCTACACGGGGCTGAGTGATGGCAACCACACGTTCGCGGTCCGCGCGCGGGACGCGTCCGGCAACATCGACCCGACGCCCGCGACGTATGCGTGGGCCGTGGACATGACGGCGCCGGACACGACGATTGTCAGCGGCCCTCCGGCGACGACGACGTCCCCCAGCGCCACGTTCGACTTCAGCTCGAACGAGAGCCCGGTGACGTACCAGTGCTCGCTGGACGGTGCGCCCTTCACGACGTGCACCGACCCGCAGACGTTCACGGCCCTGCCGGACGGTAACCACACCCTGGCGGTGCGCGCGGTGGACGCCGCGGGCAACGCGGACCCGACGCCCGCGACGTATGCGTGGACGGTGGATGCCACCGCGCCGAACACCACCATCGTGAGCGGCCCTGCGGCGGTGACGAACGCCACCACCGCGACGTTCGACTTCAGCTCGAACGAGAGCCCGGTGACGTACCAGTGCTCGCTGGATGGCGCGCCGTTCGTGGCCTGCACGGACCCGCAGACGTACACGGGCCTGAGCCAGGGCAACCACACGCTGGCGGTGCGCGCGGTGGATGCCGCGGGCAACGTGGACTCGACGCCCGCGACGTACGCATGGACGGTGGATACGACGCCGCCGGACACGACGATTGTCAGCGGACCTTCGGGAACGACGACGTCGCCCAACGCCACGTTCGACTTCAGCTCGAACGAGAGCCCGGTGACGTACCAGTGCTCGCTG
>JBKGHI010000366.1:0-6959 GCA_046520405.1 Myxococcus sp. 1LA | reverse complement strand
GCCGAGCACGCGCGCGAGCACGCCGAGTGGGCCGCGCCCATGATTTCTCCTTTGAGTGCCCACGAACGGCTGGCCCGGCTGGCGGGACTGGACGAGCCCGAGCCGCGCGAGGAAGGCCTCACGCTGGAGCCCGAGGAGTGAGTACCGCGCGAAGCCGCGTGCTCATGGCGGCGAGCCGGCAGGGCGGCCGGGCCCTGCGGCTGGTGTCCGAGGACGTTCAATCCCAGTCGCCCTATCCGAAGGCCTCGCTCTGGCTGCGCGGTGGCGCGCGGGCGGTGGACGTGGCGGTGGCGTGGGGCCTGTACGTGGTGTGCGGCGCGGCGGGCGCGGTGGTGGCGCTGCTGTTCCTCCTGCTGGCGGACGGGATGCTCCAGGGGCAGAGCGTGGGCAAGCGCATCTTCGGCGTGAAGGTGATGCACCTGCCCACGCGCTCGGCGGCGCGGCACCGTGACAGCACGCTTCGCAACGCGCCGCTGGCGCTCATCGTGCTGCTTTGGATGATGCCCGCGCCGCATGGGACGGTGGCCGCGGCCGCGGGGTTGCTTGTCATTGGCAGCGTGGAGGCGTGGCGCGTGCTGCGGGATCCGCTGGGCTGGCGGCTGGGCGACACCTGGGCGCAGACGCAGGTGGTCGACGGGAAGGTTGTCGCGGGCGTAACCGTTGCAGCCCGCACGCCGGTCGCGCACGAGCGCGCTCCCGGCAGGCTCATGTCCGCGGCGAAGGTGCGCCGGGGACGCTCGTCGTTCAGGAAGAGAAGGGGGTACCCGTGCGCATCGCGCTGACCCACAACCTCAGGTTGTCTGATTCGGAAGAAGAGGCGGAGTTCGACACCCAGGAGACGGTCAACGCGCTCGCGGCGGCCATCGAGCGCATCGGCCACCGGCTGGAGCGCTTCGAGGTCAGCGGCCCCGCCTCGCGCACCGTGGCGCGGCTGGAGGCCTACAGCCCGGACCTCATCTTCAACACCGCGGAAGGACGCCGCGGCCGCTTCCGCGAGGCCTTCTACCCGGCGCTCTTCGATGAGCTGGGCTTCCCGTACACGGGCTCGGACGCGTACGCGCTGGCGCTGACGCTGGACAAGCAGCTCACCAAGCTGGTGCTGTCCAAGCAGGGCATCCGCACGCCCGGCTGGCAGTACGTGGAGAAGCTGAGCGAGCTGTCGGCGGAGAACCTGCGCTTCCCGGTCATCGTGAAGCCGAACTTCGAAGGCTCCTCCAAGGGCATCAGCCAGGACTCCATCGCGGAGACGCTGGACGAGGTGCGCGCCAAGGTGGCCTCCGCGCTGGAGAAGTATCCGTCCGGCGTGCTGGTGGAGGAGTACATCTCCGGCCGCGACCTCGCCGTGCCCTTCCTGGAGTCGGTGGACAACGACTACGACGGCGTGCTCACGCCGGTGGAGTACGTCATCGACCCGGCCGTCACGGCGGGCCGCAAGTACGCCATCTACGACTACGCGCTGAAGACGTCCCGTGAGCGCGCGGTCAGCGTGCGCGCCCCGGCGCAGATTCCGCCCCGCACGGCGGAGGACATCCGGCGGATGGCGCAGAAGGTGTACCAGGCGCTGGACTGCCGGGACCTGGGCCGCATCGACATCCGCCTCAGTGACGCGGGCGTGCCGTACTTCCTGGAGATCAACGCGCTGCCCAGCCTGGAGCCTGGCGCGGGCATCTACGCTTCAGCGGAGCTGGACGGCCTGCACCTGGATGGCGTGATGAACGCCATCATCACGAGCGCGGCGAAGCGCTACAAAATCAAGGACTCGTCGCGCCGCCAGGGCAAGCCCGCGCGCAAGAGCGGTCCGCTGCGCGTGGGCTTCAGCTTCAACGTCAAGCGCGTGAAGCCAATGGCCACGGCGGAGACGGTGGAGGACAGCGAGGCCGAGTACGACTCGCCGAACACGCTCCAGGCCATCCGCGAGGCCATTGCGTCCTGGGGCCACGAGGTCATCGACCTGGAGGCCACGGCGGAGCTGCCGTCCGTACTGTCGAGCACGCCGCTGGACCTGGTGTTCAACATCGCGGAGGGCTTCAAGGGCCGCAACCGCGAGAGCCAGGTGCCTGCCCTGCTGGAGCTGCTGGACATCCCGTACACGGGCTCCGACCCGGCGACGCTGTCCATCGCCCTGGACAAGGGCCTGGCGAAGAAGATCGTCCGCCAGGCCGGCATCCTGACGCCCAACTTCCAGCTCATGGTGACGGGCAAGGAGCGCCTCAACAAGGAGTTCACCTCCTTCCCGCTCATCGTGAAGCCGGTGGCGGAGGGCAGCTCCAAGGGCGTCGTGACGAAGAGCGTCTGCCACAGCGAGGCGGAGCTGCGCGAGGTGGTGCGCGAGATTGCCGGCAAGTACCAGCAGCCCGCGCTCATCGAGGAGTACATCCGCGGCCGGGAGTTCACCGTGGGCCTGCTGGGCGAGCGGCGTCCCCGCGTCCTGCCGCCCATGGAGATTGTCTTCCTGGACCGGGAGGAGAAGAACCCCGTCTACAGCTTCCAGCACAAGCTCGATTGGACGGACCGCATCCGCTACGACGCTCCGGCCAAGCTGGAGCCCGCGCTGCTGGAGCGGCTGCGCACCGCGGCGCGCAACTCGTTCATGGCGCTGGGGTGCCGCGACGTGGCGCGCATCGACTTCCGCATGGATGACAAGGGGCGCATCTACTTCATCGAATGCAACCCGCTGCCGGGCCTGACGCCGGGCTGGAGCGACCTGGTGCTCATCGCCCAGGGCGCTGGCATGGACTACCGGGGCCTGATTGGCGAAATCATGGCCCCCGCCATCCGCCGCTACAAGGAACGCGAGGCCCGCCGCGCCGCCAGCGAGCACTCCGCCTCGGTCATCCGCAAGAACGTGCCCATGGATGAATCGATGCACGCCGCGGCGCAGCCCGCGGTGCCCGCGCCTGCCCCCGCGCCCGCGGCTCCAGCGGCGGAGCCGTCACCCCGCGTGGACGCGAAGGCTTGAGCCCTCCACACGACACTTGAAGCCCCCCGTCCCGTGTCCTCCCTCCGAGGAGACGGGCGGGGCGGGTGGAGTGGTTGACGGTGGGGAGTGGTCGGTTAGTGTCACCCCTCTATGGTGCAAATCCCCGAGGAGAGTGGCCCGCGCGTCCGGGCCCGTGAGCTGGGCCTTCCACTGGGGCGCTTCAAGCCCGGCAAGTTCAACGCCATCACCGACGTGGAGGGGGTGCTCGTCGGGCACAGCACGTTGATACGCGGCGAGGGGCAACTGCGGCCCGGCCACGGTCCGGTGCGCACGGGCGTCACGGCCATCCTCCCCAACAAGGGGAACATCTTCATGGAGCGCATGACGGGAGGCGGCTTCGTGCTCAACGGCGCGGGCGAGGTCTCCGGCATGACGCAGCTCATGGAGTGGGGCCTCATCGAGACGCCCATCCTGCTCACCAACACCATGGCGGTGGGGGCCGTGTCGGACGGCGTGGCGCGCCACCTGGTGGAGCGCTACCCCGGCATTGGCGACGAGCACGACGTCATCATCCCGGTGGTGGGGGAGTGTGACGACTCGTGGCTCAACGACATCTCCGGCCGGCACGTGCGCGAGGAGCATGTCTACGAGGCCATCCGCAACGCCTCCACCGGCCCGGTGGCCGAGGGCAACGTGGGCGGCGGCACCGGCATGGTGACGTGCGACTTCAAGGGCGGCATCGGCACGTCGTCCCGCAAGCTGCCGGAGGTGCTGGGCGGCTACACGCTGGGCGTGCTGGTGATGTCCAACTTCGGGAAGATGCACAACCTGCGGGTGGGCGGCCTGCCCGTGGGCGAGGTGCTGGCGGAGAAGTTCAAGGGCACGCCCAAGCGCGGCCAGACGTACGGCTCCATCATCGCGGTGGTGGCCACGGACGCGCCGCTGTTGAGCCACCAGATCAACCGCCTGTGCAAGCGCGTGGCGCTGGGCATCGGGCGGGTAGGCAGCTACGCGGCGCACGGCTCCGGGGAGATTGTCGTCGGCTTCTCGACGGCGAACATCATCCCCCGGCGCACGCAGAAGATGGTCTACAAGCTGAAGCTGCTGCTGGATCAGCGCCTGGACCCCCTCTACGAGGCCGTCATGGAGGCCACCGAGGAGGCCATCCTCAACGCCATGTGCATGGCCACGTCCATGACGGGCGCCAACGGGAACCACTGCCCGGCGCTGCCCCTGGACGAGGTCCGGCGCTTCCTGGACGCCTACAAGCCGATTTTCGCGTCCGTGAAGAAGCGCCCCCAGCAGACGAGCGCCCCCGTGGCCAAGGAGCGGCCTAGCGACGAGGACCGGGAGGGGGAGGTGACGGTGTCCAGCGCCCGGCCCACCCAGGTCCGGAGCGCCGAGGGCATCCCTTTTCCCACCCGTCCGGCACCGGACGACACCGGCGAGCCGGGGGGGCCCGAGGGTTCCTCTTCCGGGAGCCCGGCGGGTTCTGATAGTTAAGCCCCTCTTTTCACGTCTCCCTACGGAGCACAGGAGTCAAAGATGGCCCGCAGCAAGAGCAAGCACCGTCGCGTGCAGATGAAGATCAAGCAGGCCTGGAAGAAGCGGGCGAAGAAGAACAAGGCCGAGGCCAAGGCCGCCGCCGAGTCGAAGAAGAAGTAGTCGTTCCGACCGCGCTCGTGCGGCCCGTGGCTCAGTCCCGGGTCGCCGAGAACGGACTGGAGACGTTGCAGCGCTGTCCCCCCGTGTCGGACGCGCGCACGTAACTGCCCGTGAAGACGCCGGAAATAGACGCCGTCCCCCCGTCCGTCAGCGGGGCCGTGTAGCTGCCGTTGAGCGTCAAGGTGTCCGTCCGGCCACCCGCGAGCGCTCCGGCGCCGCTCCCCGTCATGAAGAAGGTCCCCTGGAAGGTGATGGTGCCTCGCAAGGGGACACCCGCGAGCCGGCTGGTGAGGCTGTCCCCCGTGCGCGCGATGTCCACCACCTCCTCCGCGGGGAGCTCCACCCCCAGCAGCGCGCACTCAGAGGGGACGCCCGCGTCCGCGTTGAACCGCAGCCGGTAGCGGCCCTCCACGGCGGGACAGTCCGTGCAGCGAGTGTCGCCACCCCCACAGGCCGTGGTGGTGAGCAGGAGCAAGCCGGCGAAGAAGGGGGCGAAACGTCCAGAAGTCATGAGTCGGTTCTCCTTGAGGCGGAAGCCGGACTTCCCGGTGGGACGGCCGGTTCCTACGTTGGGCAAGGGCGGCGTTCGGTGGGCTCGCAGGGCGGGGTGGGGTGGGGCGGTGGCTGACACGAGGCGGTGGTCCAACTTGGTTTTCGCCGGGCTCTTTGCCCTGGCGCTGATTCTCTTCTCCAGGATTCTGCTGCCGTTCCTGATGCCGGTGTTGCTCGGCGGCTTCCTGGTCGTGTTGTTCATGCCGGTGCAGGACTACCTGTGCCACAAGCTGCGGGGCCGCAAGTCGCTCAGCGCCGGGGTGTCCACCGTCATCGTGTTCCTCCTCATCCTGGCGCCGTTGGCGCTGGTGGGGTGGATGGTGGCGCGCGAGCTGTTCTCGCTCGTGGGCCAGGCCCAGGGGCTGCTCAACGAATCGCAGTTGCGTCACCCGCTGCTGGCCAGCCTGCCGCTGGACGTGGAGCGCTACCTCCGGTTGGGCGCGGGCGCGGACAGCGAGGAGGCGGAGCGCGCGTTGATGTCCGCCGTGACGGGCGGCGCGGCGCTGCTGCGCGACGTGGCGGCCGCGGGCACGGACCTGGTCATCAACATGTTCCTGATGACCGTGGCCATGTACTACTTCTTCCTCGACGGACGCCGGCTGGTGGCCGAGGTCACCCGGCTGGTGCCCCTGGACAAGCGCTACTTCGAGGCCTTCGCGCGCGAGTTCACCGACGTCGCCTACGCCATCATCTATGGCAACACCGTTACCGCCCTCATCCAGGGCGCGGTGGGCTTCGCGGGGCTGCTCATCGCCGGGGTGCCCCATGCCGGCGTGTGGGGCGCGGCCATGGTGCTGGTGGCGCTGGTGCCGGTGGGGGGCACGGCCCTGGTCTGGGGGCCCATTGGCGTGGTGCTCATCGCCGCCAACCGCGTCAGCGAGGGCGTGTTCCTCCTGGCCTGGGGCGCCTTCCTGGTGGGCAGCATCGACAACGTCATCCGGCCCCGGCTGTGTGGCTCGCGCATGGCGCTGCACCCGCTGCTCGTCTTCCTGTCCATGTTCGGCGGGCTGGCGGTGTTCGGGATGATGGGGCTGCTGGTGGGGCCGCTCATCGCCTCCATCTTCATGGCCATGGTCCGCATCTACCGCCGTGACTTCCTGGGCATTGGCCGCGCTGAGCACCTGTCTGCCGAGGACGGCGACGCGTCGACGCCGCCCATGGCCGAACCCGAGCACGCGCCCGCCCGGATGCCCGCGCCCGCGCAGGCCATGGGGACGGCGGCGACGATGAACGCCTGAGCGGAAGGGGCGCCGCCCTGCCTGGACTTCCCACACGGGGTGGGTGAACCTCCCCGGAGAATGACGAACGCCCGACTTCCGATGTTTCGCTGGGGCCTGTGGTGCGCCCTGCTGATGGCGCTGGTCTCTCCGCAGGCGCAGGCCGCGGCGGCGAAACGGAAGGCCGCGCCCCCGCCGCAGCCGGGCGTCGTGGTGCTGGAGGTGAAGGGGGACGCGCGCCGCCGGCTGGGCATGCAGCTCGAGTCGGCCCTGCGGGCGACGCGGCAGGTGCGAGTGGGCTCCCAGAAGCAGTACCAGGCCACCGCGCGGAAGCTGAAGGCGCCAGCGGGCCAGGTGTTGTCCGAGCCGTCCTTCGCCCGGGTGGGGCCTCGTCTCAAGCTGGATGCCGCCGTCACGGGGACGCTGAAGCCCACGCCGCGCATCCGCGTGGTGGATGCGTCGCTAGGGGTGCTGTTCGACGCGGAGGTGAAGCTCGTCCGGGGACGGCTGTCCGCGGCGGACGCCCGGAAGGTGGCGCGGGCCATCGCGGCCGCGGTGCAGGAGGCGCGGGCGCCTCGGCCCTCCGCGGTGGCTGACGCCGTGCG
>JBKGHI010000365.1:0-6978 GCA_046520405.1 Myxococcus sp. 1LA | reverse complement strand
CCGGGCGGCGGCCATGGGCGACACCGTGGGCCCCGGTGCCGGGTCCTCGTCCTTCGGCGCCTCGCCGGAAGCGTCCTCGTCCGAGGCGGGCTTCTCCAGCCCCATCAGGTCGGCGAACACGGGCGCCGGCCCACCGGCGAGCGCCTGCTGCGCCTGGTCCAGCCAACTCTTCACGCGGCCGTCATTGGGCTGGAGCGCCACGGCCTTGCGGAGGATGGGCAGCGCGGAGCGGTACAGCCCGCGCTGGAGGAGCACCTCGCCAATCAGGTTGTAGGCGTAGGGGTTGTCCTTCTCGATGGAGATGGCCTGGTCGAACTGCTCCATCGCCTCGGCGGGACGGCCCTGTTGGATGAGGGCCTTGCCCCACAGCACGCGTCCCACGATGGACGAGGGGTGGTGGGAGATGCCTTGTCCGCAGACCTCGATGGCACGCGCCGTGTCCCCCTTCTCCAGCAGGGCCTTGGCGAGCTCGACGAAAACGGAAGAAGTGGGGTCCTGCCGGAGGAGCTGTTCGTAACGCTCCACCATCGACTTGGCCATTGCGCTCGCGACTCCGGTGCTCGGGCGGGGAGCCGGACCATACCACCGCTCACTCGTCCGAGGCTGCTGGCCGGTGCTACCCTCCCGGGCGTGAATCGCCTGCCTGCCCTGCTCCTCGCGCTCGTCCTCGGGGCGTGCGCAACCGTGTCCAAGAAATCCAACCTGGAAACACTCAAGCCCACCGTGGAGCGCTTCCATCAATCCGTCCGCTGGAAGGACTTCCAGGGCGCCAGCCGCATCATCGTCCCCGAGCGCCGCAAGGACTTCCAGAAGGCCCGCATCGAGCTCAACGATGACAAGGACCTGTCCATCACCGACTACGAAATCGTGGACGTGAAGCTGTCAGAGGACGGGCACCGGGCCACCATCCAGAGCCGCATCCAGTGGATGCGCCTGCCCTCGGCCTCCGAGCGCACCGCCCTCGTCACCTCGGAGTTCGTCTTCCGGGACGGGGCGTGGCAGTTGGAGAGCCAGGATGACGGCCCCTTCGAGGGCGAGCTGCCGAGCCCGAGTCCGAGCCCCAGCTCCAACCCTGAAGAGACGTCCATCCCCTGAAAAGAAACCGCCCACCGTCTCGGGGCCGGCCGAGGCGGTGGGCGTCGGGAACTCCCCTATGGAGTGCCCTAAAAATACCGCCCGCCGTCTCGGGCCGGCCGAGACGGAGGGCGTCGGGAGCTCCCCAATGGAGCGCCCTACAAGAAACCGCCTGCCGCCTCGGGGCCGGCCGAGACGGAAGGCGTCGGGAACTCCCCCATGGAGTGCCCTACAGTTTGACGGGGCGGCACCGTGACCAGGCCCATGCCGCCGCGCCGTGACGGACAACTCCTAGAGCAATGGCGGTGCCAAGCACCTCGCTGGGAGCGGACGCTGGCGGAACGCTTGAGATTCAAGGGGTTGCAACTTCCGGGGGCCTGACGTCCCCCTGCCCCGCGGTCGGGCCTCTGACATCGCTGTCAGGGCCCCTGGGACTGGGCGCCATGCGGGGCCTGACAACCGCGTCAGGGGGCCTCGGACTTTCCCGCGGCTCAGTCGCCTTGGACGGAGCGGATGGTGTCGCGCATGGAGTGGCGCGGCTTCCAGGCCACGTCCTTCACCCAGCGGCTGCCATCCACGGCACAGAGGAACTGGATGTGGTCCAGCTCCGGCGGCGGGAAGTTGGCCAGCCGGTACTTGAACAACATGCCCAGCAGCGGCCGGGCCACGGGGTGCGGGACGGGGATGGGGGTGTTGCCCAGCTCGCGCATCACCGCGGACAGGGGCACCTCGCCCGGGCCCACGACGTTGTAGACGCCCTTGGGCTCGGGGCGGAGCGCCTCCACCATGGCGCGCGCCACGTCCTCCACATGGATGAGCTGCACCATGGGGTCGAAGCCCGCCATCATCCAGGGCCGGCGCATGCGCAGGTAGTTGGACGGCGCGTTCTTGATGGTGGGCCCGACAATGTGGACGGGCCGGAGGATGACCGTCTCGATGTGCGGGTGCTTCCAGAAGAAGCTGTGCGCCAGCATGTCCACTTCGATGAGGTCGCGCACGCCGGAGAAGCGGCTGGCGGCCATCAGCGGCGCGTCCTCCGTGAGGAAGTTGGAGTTGTCCGGGCTGGGGCCGTAGACGTTGGCCGAGGACAGGACGACGACCTTCTTCACCCCGTACTTGGCGCAGTACTCCAACAGGCGCGTGGTGCCCACGACGTTGAAGGAGTGGTGCTCCTCCTCGCTCATCCGCGGGTCATGCATGATGCCCATGTGGATGACGGCGCGGATTTCGTTCTTCCGGAAGACGTCCTCCGCCTTCTTCTTGCGGAGGTCCAGCTCGTACATCTCGACGTCCTTCGGCCGCCCCGCGAAGGGACGCCGGTCGATGCCGATGATGCGCTCGTGCTTGTGCAGCAGCTTCGCGAGGGTGCGGCCGAGGTTGCCGCTGATGCCCGTGACGACGACGGCCGGTTTCATGGAACTCCCCTCTTTAGCACCGCCGCGCCGGGCGCTCACCAGAACACGCCCTGACGCTCCTTGAGTCCCTGGTGGAGCATGGACTGGATGGACGCCTTCACGGTGCGGACCTTCTTGTCCAGCTCGCTGTCCTCGTCGTCGGGGCGCCCAGAGAAGTGCAGCGGCTCCCCGAAGTAGATGCGGTACTTCGTGGGCAGGGGGATGGGCAGCCCGGTGGGGGTGATGGGGAAGGACGGGAAGCCCAGCAGCTTCGCCACCGGCTTCAGGTCCATCAACGCCGGGGCCTGCTCCTCCGCGCCAATGACGGCCACGGGGACAATGGGCGTGTTCGTCTCCAGCGCCAGGCGCATGAAGCCCAGGCCGAACTCCTGGAGCTGGTAGCGCTGCGGCCACAGCTTGTTGATGCCGCGCGTGCCCTCCGGGAAGACGAGGATGGCCTCCTCCGACTCCAGCAACCGCCGGCAGTTCTCCGGCGTGCCGACAATCTGCCCCACGCGCGCCATGAAGGTGGACACGTACGGGAGCGACGACACCCACTTCTCCACCATGCTGCGGATGACACGGGGCGGGCTGGCGTCCAGCATCATCGCCACGCCAATCATGGCGCCGTCCATGGGCAGTTGGCCGGAGTGGTTGGACACCAGCAGCACCCGGCCGGCGGGCACGTGCTCGATGCCGTACGTCTCCACGCGGAAGTAGTTCCGGTAGAGCCACAGGAGCGGGGCCACCGCGGACAGGCTGTAGTCCAGGTCGAAGCCGAACGGGTCCACCCCGTACTCATTCCCCGGGCGCACCAGGCCATGGAGCCGCTGCTTCTGGTCGCTGTTGGCCAGCCGGTCCGTCCACTCGCGCAGGCCCTTCTTCAATCGGTCGGTGACGTTCTCCAGCATGGGGGCTCTTTACACCACCCATCCCGCCACCGGGAGTGCTCCTGCGCCCTGATGGAGCAAGCGTGCCCCACGGACATCCAGGCGCGGCGGGGACGTACGCTGTCGGACAGGCGCCCCTCGTGGAAAGGCCTTACATCGTGGAGGACAGGCGCCCGGCGACGTCGCGGAGCGTGAGGACCTCGCGCTCCGCCTTCAGCCAGCCGAACACCTCGCGCAGGCGCGCCATCTTCTGGGTGGCGCTGACGCGCAAGTCCCGCTGCTGCCGCACCAGCTCCGGGGGAATCCCGTCCGACGCGTCCAGCACGTCCACGCCGTGCAGCTCGAAGTTGAAGAAGGTGTCCCGGCGGCACGTGCGCCACAGCGCGTGCAGGGATGCGCGAGGCAGCGTGGTGGCGAAGGTGCCGATGAGGGGGAAGCGCAGCGCCGGCGTCACCGTCATGGGCAGCTCCAGCACGGTGCCCGCGCCCCGCCGGTAGGGCTGCGCCGGGTCGGGCCGGTACGGCACCCGGGGCGCCAGCAGCACGCGAGGCGTGTCCAGCACGGAGCGGGACGGGCGGCCCAGCATCGCCAGCCCCCCCATCACCGCCGCCTTCGCCGCGTAGTACGGCGCGGCGGGAAACGCGGAGGAGCCATACCGGTACCCCAGCGCCGCCGTGGCCGCGTACAGGTCCGCGTTCAGCGTGTAGCCCGGAGCGCGGAAACCCACGGGGCGCACCCCGGTGGCCTGATGGATGGCGGCGTCCGCGCGCGACAGGTCCTCCTGGATGGCCGCCGGGCCCCGGCGCGTCAGCGCGTAGTCATGGGCGTGGCTGTGACTGGCCACCTCGATACCGGCTTCGTGGGAGGCGCGCATGCCCACGGCGGCGGCGGGGTCCGAATCCAGGTCCTCGCCAATGACGAAGAAGGTCCCCGGCACGCCCAGCCCGTCCAGCAGCTCCCGGAAGCGAGGCACCGCCACCGCGTGCACCAGCGAACGGGCGCGGTCGTCGAGCATCGACTCCGGCAGGCCGTGGATGCGGCAGTAGTGGGGCAGCGAGTCGAGGTCGACGGAGATGGACGCCAGCCGCACGGTGCGCCCTCCCCGGCTCAGGTTCCGCGGACGCGGATGACGTAGAACAGCTTGCCCACGTTCTTGAGCACGTTGGGCACGCGCTTGAACAGGTGGATGGACGGCTGGCGCTTCTCGTGGAGCTGGATGGGAATCTCCACCACCCGCAAGCCCTCGCGCCAGGCGCGGATGACGAACTCGCTGGCGAACACGTCCATGTCCACCACGCACTTCTGGATGACGGGCAGCAGCGCCTCGCGGCGGAACGCCTTCAGGCCGTGCGTGTCCGTGCCCTGGAAGCCCAGCGCCACCTTCAGCAGCTTGTTGTGCACCCGCGTGGCCGCCCGGCGAATCAGGGGGCGCTGGTCACTGGCGCCCTTGGCCGCCTTGGAGCCGACAACCATGTCCGCCTCGCCCCGCTCCAGCCGCGGCAGCGCCGCGTCGTAGAAGGTCAGGTCGCACAGGTCGATTTCATCGCAGATGACGTAGGTGCCCCGGGCCTTGAGGATGCCGGCCTTGAGCGCCACGCCGTAGTTGGGCGTCTCCGAGTGGAACCAGCGCAGGCGCGGGTTGTTCGCGCACAGCTCTTCGAGGATGGCGGGCGTGGCGTCGCGCGAGCCGTTCTCCGCGAAGATGATTTCGTAGTCGAGCCCGCGCGCATCCAGCCCCTGGCGCAACTCCTCCGCCGCCGAGGCGATGATGGACTCCTCGTTGTAGACCGGAATGACGACGGTGAGGTGCGGGGCCATGAACTCGAACTGGGATGGCTAACACGCCCCAGGCCACCCGTCGACACAATGCGACGGGTGGGCGAAGGGGATGTCAACCGTTGAGAATCCTCGCGCATGCGCGCCCGGCGAGGATGGCGTCCTCCATGGAGGAGTACTCCCACTGCCCATACCGGCCGGCAATCTGGATTCCGGCATGCTCCAGGAAGCGGAGGATCTCCGACTTCGCCGGCCCATAGGCCTCGTCGTAGAGCACGTAGGCGTGGGGAATCTCGCGGGCCTGGGCGAAGAGGACGTCGTCCGCGGAGTGAATCATCTGCGAGCGCACCAGGTCCTCCACCGCGTACTTCTCCGCCGCGGCTGGGGACAGCTCGCCGTGGTGGCTGTACTCCACGTAGAAGGTGGACGTGTCCGGGGGCGCCAGCGGCGCGTACACCGCGGACGGCGAGCCGATGCGGTACGTGTGGAACTCCGGCTCCGGCAGGTAGATCCAATGCCAGGGCTGGCGGTTGGCCCCCTTGGCGCCCACGGCCACGTAGGTGACGGTGGTGGCGCGCAGTTGCTTCGCCGCGTCCTGCACCGCGTCGGGCGCGCCGGCCTCCCCCTTCGCGAGCAGCTTCACCAGCCCGGGCAGGGAGATGCTGGACACCAACCCCGCATAGGGCTGCACGCTGCCGTCCGACAGCGTCACCTTCCGGGCCTTCCAATCAATGGAGGTGGGCTCGGTGTGCGTGCTGAGCTGGCCGCCCTTCAGGTGGCTCAGCATGGCGCGGGCGAGGCTCTCGATGCCGCCCTCGCGCGGGTACAGGAACGACGCATTGTAGCCCACCGCGTCGCTGCCGGCGCCCAGCGCGCCGTCCACCACTTCCTTGAGGTTGGGGCGGGGCACGAAGCGGCCCACCCAGGCGGCGGACATCTCGCGCGGGTGCACCGTCCACAGCTTCTGGTTGTAGGGCACCATGAAGTTCTTCGCGAAGCCCTCCCCCATGTAGCGGAGGATGAACTCCTCGAAGTTGGTCGGCTCGCGCTCGCGCAGCGCGCGGCCCTTCTCACCGTAGACGGCCTCCACGTAGCCGGTGAGGTTCTCCGCCACCACCTCCGGCGGCAAGCCGTGGGTGTTCACCTGGTACGGAAAGCGGGTGAAGACGCCGCGCGTGAAGATGCCCGCCTTGCGCTGGATGCGGACCATCTGATCCGGCAGCCACAGCGTGTTCACCAGGGCCTGGATTTCCGGGTCGCGCAGGTGAAGCCAGTGGCCGGTGGGGTCGAAATAACACCCCTGAATGACCTCGGTCTTGATGAGGCCGCCGACCCGGTCGGACTTCTCGATGAGGCGCCAGGGCTTGTTCAGGAAGTGGGCGGTGGACAGGCCCGCGAGGCCCGCGCCCAGGATGACAATGGGTTCCATTGAGGGGCGGGTCTACCACCTTCCACTCCGGGAGCGGCGAAACGAACGCCCGGTGCTGACCGGAGGAAGGCGGGAGCCCTCGCCCGCTCGCCAGGGAGGGTGTGGTTCAACCTCTTCGTGCGCGTTCTTTCCGGGCTGGAAACGCCTCTGGTAGCCTGCGCGCACCGCGAAGGCGCTCGGTCCCCCTCTCGCGAGCATTCGCGCCCGCCGGTCCCGTCGAAGGAACCCCATGAAAGTCTCCTGCCCGTCTTGCCAGACGAACTACAACATCGATGACAAGCGGATCCCCCCGGGCGGCGCGAAGCTCAAGTGCGCTCGGTGCCAGACCACCTTCCCCATCAAGCTCGAAGCGGTGAGCGCGCCCACGGCGCCTGCTCCCGCCGAGGCCGCCGTTCCCCTGCCGGGCGCATCCGCC
>JBKGHI010000364.1:1562-6991 GCA_046520405.1 Myxococcus sp. 1LA | reverse complement strand
CAGCACGTCCCGCACCTGCTCCAGACCGCCCAGTCCCTGCGGCCAGCCGTCCACCACCCAGAGGCCGCCGGGGGTGGAGGGCAGCAGCTCGCGCCGGCCCTCGGCGATGACTTCGATTCCGCGCAGCTCGTGGGAGCGCCACTCGGCGGGGATGCGGCAGCCCAGCGCGGCCAGGCGTGAGCGGCACTCCGGCGTCAGCACCGCGGGCGGGCCGTGCGGTCCGACGTCCCTCCAGAGTACACGCGCACGTCCAGGGCCAGTCCGCGTGCCCTCCCGTTGAAAAGAAGCGAGGCGGCAAGCCCCGCTCCGGCAATGCCGCCTCCCACCACCGCCACCCTCGAACCCGTCGCCAGTCTGTTCGCCAGCATCATCCGCGCCCTCGCTGCTGCCCCGCCGTTGCCTGCCTCACCGCGCCCCGTTCAGTGCCGCTGTGCGGGAGACGCGCTCGCGGGCCGGCCGAACACGACCACCCGGTCCCGCCCCTCGCGCTTCGCCTCGTAGAGGGCCGCGTCCGCCGCCTTCATCAGCGACTCCGGGTCCTCGCGGGGCCCTTCGAAGGTATGGTCGGCGATGCCCACGCTCACGCTCAGTCCGAAGGGGGCAGGGCGGCCGTCGCTCTTCTGCACGCCCACGGCGCGCAGCCCGCTGCGGATGCGCTCGGCGAAGACGGCTGCTTCCAGCGCCGTCTGGTGGGGCAGCAACGCGACGAACTCGTCGCCGCCGAAGCGGGCCGCGAAGTCGGACTCGCGCAGCTCGTTCTTCAACTGGGTGGCCAGCGCCAGAATCGCCCGGTTGCCCACGTCATGGCCCATGCCGTCGTTGATGGCCTTGAGGTGGTCCAGGTCGATGATGACGACGCTCAGCGGGTACTGGTAGCGCTGGGCCCGGCGGAACTCCTCTTCCATCCGGATGGTCAGCGCCCGGAAGTTGGCCAGTCCGGTGAGGCCGTCCGTCTGCGCCAATATCTGCAACCGGCGCTGCTGCTCGCTCTGGCGCAGCGCCCGGTCGATTCGCGCCAGCAGCTCCCGCGCGCTGGCCGGCTTGTGGATGAAGTCCACGGCGCCCATCTCCAGGCAGCGCTCCAGGGTGGCCTCGTCCGCGTCGCCCGTGAGGAAGATGACGGGCAGGGCCTCCGTGCGCGGCTCGCGCTGCAGCATCTCCAGCACCGCGAGCCCGTCCCCGCCGGGAAGGAACCTGTCCAGGAGGATGAGGTCGGGGCGGTGCTCCCGCGCCAGCTCCAGCCCCTCGTCCGAATCCGGGGCGGCCAGCACGTCGAAGCGCGCGGCGAGCAGGTCCACGAGGCTCTCGCGGACCTGTGCGTCATCTTCGATGATGAGCAGAAGGGACCGCTCCGAGGTCCGGCCGCGCCGTTCCATGCACCACTCCGCTTCACTCGGCCGCTGCGAAATGGCAGGCCGAAAGTCTCGGGTGCCACGCCCTTCCGTGTGCTCCCAACGCCCCTGCGCCCCACGCGCATCCGCCGCCGCCCGGTCCTGCAAGCACACCCCACCGCCCACAACCTTCACCCGAGACCTCCGGCTGCCAAGCCTGTCAGGCTCCGCGAGACGGGGCCTTTCCCCGTCATCCGTGAGCACGGTGCGGGAGCAAGCAGCATGCCCTTCGGTGGGGGAGGGCAGTCAGAGTGTTTCCGGGCGGTTGCGCACCCTTCGCGTCACCCTGTTGTACAGGGTCGGAAGACGTTGCAGCGCGCTGAGGGGCAAGGCGGTAGATATTCCCGTGCGCGGGCGGACGCTCAAGGGCCGCGCGACGGGGCGCTAGCGTCGGGTGTTGAACTGCATGCGGCGGCCACCCATGGGCGGCATGACGGGCGGCGGCGCCTCGAGCCCGAACTGCCACCACATGGGCTCGTACGGCTTCATCTTCATCCGCTTGTCGTTCTGGAGCTGGGCCTGGCTGCCCTTGAGCTTCTCGTCCTTGGGGTTTTCCTCGACGCCCCGGGCGAGCACGCGGAGCGCGCCTTCCTTGTCCTTGTTCTGGAGCAGGCACCAGGCATAGGCCGCCCAGACAATGGACTCCTTCTTGCCGCTCTTGGTGGCGGACTCGAACGCCTTCTTCATGGCGTCGAAGTCCTTGCGTTGGAAGTGCAGGGCGCCCTCCATGGCCTTGGCCATGTAGTTGCGGGTGCTGCCCTTGTCGAAGGCGGCCTTGGCGCCCTCGTGGTCCTTCACCATGTACTTCAGCATGCCGATCTGTGAGTGCAGCTCCGGGCCGACCAGGAACTGCCACTTGTCGTAGACCAGCCCCTGCTCCAGCGTCTTCACCGCCCGGTCCACCCGCGACTGGGCGTCCTTCTGGCTGGAGGGCTGGGACTGGAGATCCTTCTGGACCACCGTCATCAGGGCCTGCACGCGGCTGGCCACCCTGCGGGCGAGCACGATGTAGGTGCCAACGAGGGCCAGGATTCCGGGGACGAGCCCTGCCCAGATGGAGAAGCCGGCGACCTTCACCAGGAGCGCGACGGCAATTCCCACACCGAGGGAGATGAGAAGGTTGTACATGGGGGGCCCCTCTTAGCGATGTGCGTGGATCACCGCAATCTTCGGATGCACTTGGTATCAACTCGCGGTATACGTCTGCCCGTCGCGACAGCAGGGGGCCCTCTGTCGAAATTGGTAGACGAGGCGGACTCAAAATCCGCTGCGGCTGACCCCGCGTCCCGGTTCGAGTCCGGGGAGGGCCATCATCCGAAGGGCAGGACCGGCGAGGTGGTCTTCCGCTGGAAGCGCCCGGTCCTGATAAAGGACAGGCTCCAGCAGGTAGGGGCGGCGGAGGTCCCCCGGTAATGAGGGTGTTGCTGGTCGAGGACGACGCGAGCCTTCGGGAAGGCATGGGCGAGCTCATCTCCGAGCTGGCGGAGGTCCATGCGCTCAGTACCGGGGAGGACGCCGTCGCCGCGCTCCAGGCGGAGCGCTTTGTCCTGGTCATCACGGACCTGCGCATCTCCGGCGGTGAGCAGGGCGGCCGTACAGTGGTGGAGGCAGCGCGCCAGCGTCATCAGCCGGTGGCGGTGGTCAGCGCGGCGACGCCGGACGAGGTCGTCCAGGCCGTGCTTCCCCACGTGGCGGACGCCATCCTGCTCAAGCCCTTTCAGATCGACGACATCGTCGCGCTGGTGGAGCGCTTTATCGCGCTGCGTCAGGACGTGGCGCGTCTGGCCACCCAGGGGTACCACCCGCCCGCGAGCGCCTGGGCGTCTCGGGGCGACCGGGTGCGGCTCGCGCGTGAGGCCGCGGAGTCCACGGTGTGGGTGATCCTGGATGCCGGGGCGGACGTTGACTGGACGTTCCACCCCACGTCCGAGGGCACGGGCGTCCAGGTCATCGAAGGCTCACTGCAAGTGGATGGTGTGTCGTACGTCGCGCCCGAATCCTTCTTCCTGGCGGCCGGGCAGAGGCCCCGGGTGCGCAGCCCGGAGGGCTGTATGGCGGTGGCTGTGGGACTGAAAGGGCAGGGCTGAAGCACGTGGATTCCGTCTGGCCGGCAACGCCCCTGGACCCGGAGCGCCTGGGTCGTCCGTCCCGACGTGGCGCGACGGCGGCGCTCGAGGCGCACATCGCGGTGCTTCGCGGCGAGCCGCTGAAGGCCGCGCTCGCCAATGCCCTGCGCGAGGCCAATGGCCTGGGCGGGCAGGAGCGCCGCTTCGCCGCCATGGTGGTGCGCGAGCTGTCCCGGCACCAACGTTTGTTGGACCTGGCGGCCCGGCTGCTGGGGCACACCATGGGGAAGGTGGGGCTGACGGAGGACCAGGCGCTGGTCCGTTACGCCCTCTGGCGCCGCATCTTCTGTGGTGAGGGGTGGACCCGCATCGGCCCCGAGGTTCGGCTGCCGGGCCCGGTGCGTCCGCGCACCATCAAGGATGATTTGCTCCAGCGGGTGGTGGAGACGCCCCTGCCGGAAGCGCCCCTGCCGGAGTCCACGGCCGAGCGGCTGGCCATCCGCTACTCCTTCCCCAACTGGCTGGTGCTGCGGCTGGCGCAGGCGTACCCGGAGGCGCAGTTGGAGGGCCTGCTGTCGTCGCTCGACGAGGAGCCGTCGCTGCACTTTCGCGCGCGGCCCCCGGGCACGCGGGATGCGGTGCTCGCCGCGCTGAAGGAGGAGGGCGTCAACGCGGAGCCGGTGGCCGCGGCGCCGGACGCGGTGCGGGTGACGGACTCCAGCCACCGCGTCTTTGAAACGCGGGTGATGAAGTCCGGCCGGCTCCAGGTGCAGGACGTGGGCAGCCAGCTCATCTCTGAGATGTGCCGTCCCAAGGATGGCTCGTTGGAGGGCTTCACCGTCGCGGACGTGTGCGCGGGCGCGGGTGGCAAGACGCTGGCGCTGGCGGACTTCGTCGGGCCCCGCGGCAAGGTGCTGGCGGGAGACCGTTCCCGGCGCCGGCTGGCCGAGGCGCGCGAGCGCGTGCGCCACTTCTCCCTCCGGCAGGTCGCCTTCCCACATCCGCTCCCGCTGTCCGACGCGGACGTCCTACTGATTGATGCGCCGTGCAGCGGCACGGGCTCCCTGGCGCGCGAGCCGGACCAGAAGTGGAAGCTCACCGCGCAGGAGATCGCCAAGTACCAGGCCACGCAGTCGGAGCTGCTGGAAGAGGTATCACGCCAGGCGAAGCCGGGTGCACTCATCGTCTATGCGACGTGCTCGGTGATGCCCGAGGAGGACGAGGCGGTGGTGGAGGCCTTCCTGGCGAAGCACCCGGACTTCACGCTGGAGCCTGTGGAGGTCGTCCTCGGCGCGGAACGGGCGGCGCTCGCCGCGCAGGGGCCCTACCTGAAGGCGGTGCCTCCCAAGGTTCCCGGGGGCGGCTTCTTCGCGGCGCGGCTGCGGAGGACGGGGGCGGGGCCGGGTTGACAGGCTCCGAAAGCACACGCTACGCAATCGTTGATTTCTCAAGGAGTGTGACTGACTTGGCGGCCGACTCGAAGCAGTCCGAGGTGGTGAAGCAGATCAACGAGGCCTTCCAGGCGGCGCAGGACCGGCTGGCCCAGTTGCGCGAGGCCGTGGAGCGCAACACGGACCTGGCCCGGGCGAATGCGCGGACCACCGTGTTGAAGGATCAGAAGGAGAAGGCGCTCAAGGAGCTGGGTGAAGCCGTCTGGCGCCAGGTCCAGAAGGGCCGGTTGGAGCTGCCCGCGGGTTTTGGCGTCGCGCTCAAGGCCGTGGAAGCAGCGGAGCAGGCGGTCGAGGCCCACGCGCGCGAGCTCACCGACCTCCTCCGGGAAGGGGAAGAGGTGGCGCAGCGGTTGAACGAACAAAAAAACGCACCGAGGCCCCAAAGAGTTCTGGTGCCTGGAGCGAAGAAACGGTAGAAGGCACCCACTTCGCCGGTCGGGCCGCTCCCCAAAGCGGCTCAGCAGTAAAGACGGGGCTATAGCTCAGCTGGGAGAGCGCTTGAATGGCATTCAAGAGGTCAT
>JBKGHI010000364.1:0-1462 GCA_046520405.1 Myxococcus sp. 1LA | reverse complement strand
TTGAATGGCATTCAAGAGGTCATCGGTTCGATCCCGATTAGCTCCACTCTGAAATGAAGAGGCCCGCCAGGGAAACCTGGCGGGCCTTCTTGTTTTCCGCCGAGCCGCCTACGCCTTGCTGGCGAAGATGGCCATCACGTCCTTGAGGAGCTTGATGGACTCCTCGTGCGGACGCTGGAAGGCGTTGCGGCCCATGATGGAGCCGAAGCCGCCACCGGCGTTGATCTGCTTGATCTCCTCCAGGAGGGCGTCGGTGCTCTTGGCCTCGCCGCCGGAGAAGATGACGATGCGCTTGCCGTTGAAGGCGGAGCGGACGACCTCGCGGACGCGGTCCGCCATCGTCTTGGTGGCGATGCCGGCCTTCTCGAAGGCCTTCTTCGCCTCGGGCTGCTCGATGTGGTCCTGCGGCGGCTTCACCTTGATGACGTGCGCGCCGAGCTGGGCGCTGATCTGCGCCGCGTACGCCACCACGTCGATGCCCGTCTCACCTTCCTTGGACAGGTTGCCGCGGGGGTAGGCCCAGAGGACGGTGGGCAGGCCGTACGACTTGGCCTCGGCGATGATGTCGCGGAGGTCCTCGTACTGCTCGTTGCGCGCGCCGGAGCCCGGGTAGATGGTGTAGCCGACGGCGGTGCAGCCCAGGCGGACGGCGTCCTTCACGGAGCCCGTCACCGCGGACATGGGGTGGGCCACCTTGGCCAGGGTGTCGGAGTTGTTGACCTTGAGGATGAGGGGAATCTCACCCGCGTACTTGCCGGCCACGGCCTCCAGGAAGCCCAGCGGCGCCGCGTAGGCGTTGCAGCCCGACTCGATGGCCAGCTTGATGTGGTAGTCCGGATCATAGCCGGCGGGGTTCGGACCGAAGGAGCGGGCCGGGCCGTGCTCGAAGCCCTGATCCACCGGGAGGATGACGAGCTTGCCCGTGCCGGCCAGCGTGCCGGTGTTCAGCAGCCGGGCCAGGTTGGTCAGCGTGCCGGGGTTGTCGGACGGGTACCACGACAGGATCTGCTTGACGCGATCGGTATGGGGCATGTGTGGGGATCCTCTGTCTCGGGAACAGGGCGCAATCTGCTGCATGCGCCACGTCCCACCAACTCCTTTTCACGCGCGAGTGTCACGGGCTCCACGGCAGGACATCCGCGCGCCTCCCGGCCCGGCGGTTCCCCGGGCGTCGCGCGGTGCATATGCATATGGGACGAACAACACCGGTGACGGCTTGATGCCGAACGGACATGCTGCGCCGCCGTGGGGTTCTCGGATATGGGGAGCCGCACAAGGCGGGTTGATGCGCAGACACCTGGATCATGGCGTGACAGTGGCGCTGGTGCTCGCGGCGGGCGTTGCCGGAGCGCAACTCACCCCCGGTTCGGCCGGGACGGGGAGCAGCCCTTCGACTGGCACCGGGAGCACGTCGGGGCCTTCCACGCCCTCGCCGGGCACCTCGCCCTCGCCGGGCACCTCG